>NZ_NMPP01000038.1:0-43810 GCF_009192885.1 Xanthomonas sp. LMG 12462
GCGTAGTGTAGGGCTTGATCGCTGGATTGGGATGACAGGTGGTGGTGCACCCAGTAGCACCTCCTCACGCCGTAACCCCCCCCCCACCCCCCCCCCCCGGGGGGGGGGGGGCCGGGTTTTTCTTTCTCCCCCCCGGGGAAAGGGGCCCCCCCGGGGGGGGGGGGGGACGGGGAAAAACACCCGGTGCCCCCTGGGGGGAGCACTTCTCGCGCCGGGGCCCCCCCCCCACCCCTCTCCCCGCGGGGGGGGGGGCTGGAGCAAAAACACGGCGCGGCGGCGGGCGCGGCAGGACCGACGACAAGGCGCCAACCGGCGGCAGCCGCGGCACAAAAAGGCCTCGCACCCCGCCCCCCCCGGCGGGCCCCCTCCCACAAAGAAGGGGGCAAGGGTCCGGAGGGGAGAAGGGAAAGGCCAAACCCCCTCCCCCACGGGGAGGGGGGTTGGGGTGAGGGTACGGAGCGCGTAGCGCCATCGACGTCACTACCCCGGCTTTTGCCAATCCCCAATCCCCAATCCCCAATCCCAGCCTCAAGCCCATCCCGAAATTCCAAATCCCGAATCCCGGCCCCTCACTCCCTTGCCCCATCATTAACACCTCGTTAACGTGACCTCCCCCACCCGCTCTGGAGAGCCACGTGTCGCTACCGGTCTCGCGCCGTTCCTTCCTGTCCCTGGCTACCTCCGGTCTGGCGCTCGGCGCCGTGGGCTTGGCCCCCGTTGCCGAGGCGGCGCGGCGCAAGGCAGACGCCGCCGCTGCCGCCACACCCGGCGTGGCGCCGGCGGCCGGCACGGTGTACCTGAACTTCAACGAATGCCCGCTAGGCCCTTCGCCCGCGGCGCTGGCCGCGGCACAGGCGATCCTGCCGCGCAGCGGGCGCTATCTGTTCGAGCTGTCGGACGAACTGATCGCCGCCTTCGTCGGCCAGCAGCGCCTGCCGGCCGACCACGTGGCGGTGTATCCCGGTTCCAGCGAGCCGCTCGCCCGCGCCGCGCGCGCCTTCACCACGCCGCGCGCCGGCGTGGTGGTGGCCGATCCGACCTTCGAGGCGGTGGCCGATGTGGCTGCCGCGCATGGCGCGCCGGTGCGGCGGGTGCCGCTGCGCGCCGACGGCGCGCACGACGTCAAGGCCATGGCCAGCGCCGATCCGAACGCCGGACTGATCTATCTGTGCAATCCCAACAACCCGACCGGGTCGGTGACCAAGCGCGCCGACATCGAATGGCTGCTGGCCAACAAGCCTGCGTCCAGCGTGCTGCTGGTCGACGAGGCCTACCTGCACTACAGCGACGAGCCGTCGGTGATCGACCTGATCGGCCAGCGCCAGGACCTGCTGGTGCTGCGCACCTTCTCCAAGCTGTACGGCATGGCCGGGCTGCGCCTGGGCCTGGCGGTGGCCGCGCCGGGGCTGCAGACCAGGCTGGCCGCGTTCGGCCAGAATCCGGTGTCGGTGCCTGCGCTGGCCGCCGGCATCGCCAGCCTGCAGGACCTGCAACTGGTGCCGACCCGCCGCGCCGAGAACGCGCGCATCCGCGACGCCACCATCGCCTGGCTGCAGAGCAAGGGCTACAAGTGCCTGCCGTCGCAGGCCAACTGCTTCATGGTCGACGTCAAGCGCGACGGCGCCGCGTTCGCCGCGGCGATGGCCAAGCAAGGCGTGATCGTCGGCCGCAGCTGGCCGATCTGGCCGAAGCTGGTGCGCGTCACCGTGGGCAGCGAAGCGGAGATGCTGCGGTTTCGGGAGGCGTTTGTTAAGGCGCGCAAGTAGCTTGGGGGCCGGGAATGGGGAATGGAGAATCGGGAATCGTAAAAGCGGGTTGCCTTGCGGCTGAGGCGTGGAGAGGCTTGCCCTGGCCTTCCCATTACAGGTCCACGGTTCACTAGCCTGGCGTCAGTGCGCCAGGCTTGGAGAGTCGGGATAAGGGTACGCAAGAGTCAAAGCCAGGGGTTCTGGCGTTCGGCGGCGGTCGTACCCTCATCCGCCCCCTTCGGGGGCACCTTCTCCCGAAGGGAGAAGGGAAGAGCGCGCGGGGGGTCAGAGGCGGGGATACGCTTTTACGATTCCCCATTCCCGTTTCCCCATTCCCAGCACCAAGCTACCAGCGCGGCGCCTTCGTCAACGGCGGTGCCTGATGCTGGCGGTCGTAGGCGCGCAGGTCGTCGCGGATGTGGGCGATGCGCTGGCGTCCGAGGGCGTTGCGGCTGTCGTCCAGGACCACGCCGTCGAGCAGTTCGCCCATGCGCTGCACGGTCGGCAGCATCTTCTCCCAGGCGTCGAGCGCGGTCAGCGGCGCCGGCAGGGTCAGGAAAAAGGCGATCGCCGGGGTCTCCATCTCGCGGATGTGCGCCATGTCGAAGCTGCCCGGCTTCATGATGCTGGCCATGCTGAAGATCGGGCCGCGCTCGGGATGCCCTTCCACCAGGCGGTGGAACACGTTCATGTGGCCGAAGGTCAGGCCGGTCTTCTCCGCGGCCACCACGATGTCCTCGCCGCGCAACACCTGCCCGGCACGGGCGGCGACATACAGCGAGACGATCTTGTCGAAATCCTGGCTCGGCCGCTTGCCGAGGTCGGCGCCGGGCGCCTCCGCCGCTGACAGGCCCAGGTCGGGCTGGTGCGCTTCGCCGTCCGCGCCGGGCGCGACCAGCGCGTCGTCGCCGGCGGCCGGGGCGGCGTCGCCCAGCGAGGGTTCGCGGCGCGGCGCGGCCGGATCGGCCGGCTCCACGCGCCGGCCCTGGCTCGGTTTCTTCGGGCGGCCGAACAGGAAGATCGCCGCAATCAACAGCAAGCCGGCGGCGAGGATGCCGATGCGTAGCATTGCCATGTCGGACATTCAGGGGTTACTCCGGCAAGGGTACACAGGGGGAAAATAACTGGCGGGTGCGCATCGGGTCCGCCAACGCGTGAACCAAGCCTCGACGCGCATCACGTCCTTTAGCATGTCACGTCAGGCCGCGCCCGCCAAACGCGCGGCCTCCTCGAGGTCCACGCTGACCAGGCGGCTGACGCCGGGCTCGCGCATGGTGACGCCGCTGAGCTGATGCGCCGCCTCCATCGTCGCCTTGTTGTGGCTGACGAACAGGAACTGCACTTTCTCGCTCATTTCCTTGACCATCGCCGCCAGGCGGCCGACGTTGGCCTCGTCCAGCGGCGCGTCGACCTCGTCGAGCAGGCAGAACGGCGCCGGGTTGAGCTGGAAGATCGCGAACACCAGGGCAACCGCAGTCATCGCCTTCTCGCCGCCGGACAGCAGCGAGATGCTGGACACGCGCTTGCCCGGGGGCCGCGCCATGATCGCCACGCCGGTGTCCAGCAGGTCCTCGCCGGTCAGCTCCAGGTAGGCGTGGCCGCCGCCGAACAGGCGCGGATACAGCGCCTGCACGCCGGAGTTGACCCGGTCGAAGGTGTCCTTGAAGCGGCCGCGGGTTTCGCGGTCGATCTTGCGGATGGCGTCTTCCAGGGTCTCCAGCGCGGTGTTCAGGTCGACGTCCTGCGCTTCCAGGTACTCGGCGCGCTGCGCGGCCTCGCCGTACTCGCTGATCGCCGCCAGGTTGACCGGTTCCAGCCGGCGCATGCGTCCATCGATCTGCTGCACCGCCTGCTCCCACTCGGCGGGGTCGGCATGTTCGGGCAGGCCGTTGATCACGTCCTCGAGCACGAAGCCGGCCTTGACCACCGCCGCCGACAGCTGCTCGGCGCTGAGCACCAGCGCCTGCTGGTCGAGCCGGCGCTGGGCGATGCGTTCGCGCTGCGCCAGCGCCTGTTCGTCGCGCTGCTGGCGGGTCTGCTCCAGCGCGCGCAGTTCGTTGTCGATGCCGTCCAGCAGCGCGCGCGCCTCGCCGAGCGCGCGGTCGGTGCGCACGCGCTCGCTGAGCGCGGCCTGGTGCTCGGCCTCCAGCGCCAGCACCGGCGAGTCGCCCTCGTTCAACTGCGCGCTGAGTTCGCCCAGGCGCGCGTCCAGCTGCCCGCGCTGGTTGCCCATGCGCTCCAGCGCCTGGCTCAGCGAGGCGATCTGGGTGCGCTGCGACTCCAGGGTCAGGGCCAGGGCGTGCGAGGCCTCGCGCACCCGCCGCGCGGCGTCGCGGGCCAGGTCGCGCGCCTCGGTGAGCTGGCGGCGCTCGCTTTCCAGCGCATGCCGCACCGATTCCAGGTCGCCCATGCTGGTGACCGCGTCCTCCAGCTTGGAGCGTGCCTCGCGCGCCTGCTCGCGGCTGCTGTCCAGGGTTTCCAGCAGCTGCGCGACCTCCAGCTCGATGCGCTCGATGCGGGTGCGCGCGGCGTCGACCTTGCCTTGCTGGCTCTGCAACTGTCCGGCCAGTTCGGAGGCGCTGCGGTGCGCCTGGTACAGCTGGCGCTGCGCGTCCTCGCGCTGCTGCTCGCCGGCCAGCAACTGCGCGCGCATCTCGCCGAGGCGGTGCTCGAGATCGGCCTCGCGCTCCTGCAGCGTCTCGATCTGGCCGCGCAGGCTCTGGATCTCGCGCTCGCGCAGCAGCGCGCCCTGCTTGGCCGCGCCGGAACGCGACACGCGCAGCCAGCCCTGGCCCAGGCGTGCGCCATCGCGGGTGACGATGGAATCGCCCTCGCCCAGCTGCGGCAGCAGCGCCCGCGCCGCACTCAAATCCTCGGCCGCGTGCAGCCGCGCCAACAGCCGGCGGATCGCGATCGGCCCCTGCACCTTGGCCGCCAGCGAGGTCGGCGCGAAGGTCTCGGCCGCCTCCTCGCCGCTGACCAGGGCGATGCGGCCTTCGCCGAGTTCGCCCAGCGCGTCGACCAGGGTTTCCGGCGCCTCCACCAGCACGCCTTCGATCAACTGCCCGAGCGCGCCTTCGACCGCGTTCTCCCAGCCGCTCTCCACGCTGAGCCGTTCGCCGACGCGCGCCGCCGAATCCAGCCCGCGCGCCTGCAGCCAGGCCACCGCCGCGCCCTGCTCCTGGCCGAGTGCGGCCTGCTGCAGGGTTTCCAGCGACGACAGCCGGCCGCGCGCGGCCTGCGCCTGCTTGCGCACGTCGGCCAGTTCGGCCTGCGCGCTGCGCTGCTGGTCCTGCAGCGCCGCCACCGCCTGCTTGCGCGCCTCGACCTGCTCGGTCAGGCCATCCAGCGCGGCGCGCTGGGTCTCGTGCTGCAGTTCCAGTTGCGCGAAGGCCTCGGCCAGCGCGTCCAGGTCCAGCCCGGCGCGCTCGGCCAGCAGCGCCTCGCGGCGACGCTCGGCCTCCAGCGACTGCCGGTCCAGGTAATCGACGCGGGTGCGCTCCACTTCGCCGGCACGCGAGGCTTCGGCAGTGTTGCGCTGGTGCGATTCCCAGCGCTGCTGCCAGTCGGCCAGGCGCGCCTCGGCCTCGCGCAGCGCTTCCTGCTTGTATTCGTTGTCTTCCTGCAACTGCTCCAGCTGCGGGCCGGCCACGTCCACCGATTCGCGCAGCAGCGCCAGCTTGGCCTCGTCGGTGCCGATGTGCTGGCCGAGTTCGGCCAGCGCCGTCTGCGTCTCGTCGCGTGCCTTGTGCAGGCGCTGCGACAGGTCGCGCTGGTGCTGGATCTGCTGTTCGATCCGGGCCAGGGTGCTGCCGACCTTGTAGACCTCGGCCTGCGCGGTGCTGAGCGCCTCGGCGGCCTCCTCGCGGCGCACGCGGCCGGTCTCGATGCGCGCCTCGGCATCGCGCTGTTCGGCGATCAACTGCTGCAGGCGCGTCTCTTCCTGGCCCAGCGCCTCGCGCAGGCCCTGCAGGCGTCCGTCCAGGCCGCGATATTCCAGCGCCTTCCATTGCGCGTCCTTGATCCGCCGCTCTTCCTGCAGCGCCTGGTACTGCTCGGCCTGGCGCGCCTGCCGCTTGAGGTGCTCGAGCTGCTTGCCGATCTCCTCGCGCAGGTCGCCCAGGCGCTCCAGGTTCTCGCGGGTGTGGCGGATGCGGGTCTCGGTCTCCTTGCGCCGCTCCTTGTACTTGGAGATGCCGGCGGCCTCCTCCAGGTACACGCGCAGGTCCTCCGGACGCGCCTCGATGATCTGGCTGATCATGCCCTGCTCGATGATCGAGTAGCTGCGCGGGCCCAGGCCGGTGCCCAGGAACAGATCGGTGATGTCGCGGCGCCGGCACTTGGTGCCGTTGAGGTAATAGCTGCTGCTGCCGTCGCGGCTGACCTGGCGCTTGACCGAGATCTCGTTGAACGCCGCGTACTCGCCGGCGATGGTGTGGTCGGTGTTGTCGAAGATCAGTTCCACCGTGGCCTGCGACACCGGCTTGCGCGCCGAGGACCCGGAGAAGATCACGTCCGTCAGCGAATCGCCGCGCAGCCGGCTGGCCGAACTTTCGCCCATCACCCAGCGCACCGCGTCGATGATGTTCGACTTGCCGCAGCCGTTCGGACCGACGATGCCGGTCATGTTGGTCGGCAGGTGCAGCGTGGTCGGATCGACGAAGGACTTGAAGCCGGACAGCTTGATGGTCGACAGGCGCATGGTGCAGGCAATCCATGGCAGACGCCGCCGGCATTCCGAGCTGCGCTGCCGCTAATGAAGATCCAGGTGAGGTCCTGCTTCCAACCCATTGATGCGGCTACACCGCCGGGCCGACATCGGACACGAGTCGCTGAGTATAGCGGCCCCCGCGCGAGGCTGGGGCGGCCTGCGCCGGGCGGCGGCGATGCGACGGCGGTCGCACTCGCAGCCGGCGGGTCTTGCGCCGGCCGCGCCCGGCCAGGGCTGCATGGCTCGCCTAGGGCGGCGCCGGTCGGCAAAAACGACACGGGCACCTTGCGGTGCCCGTGTCGGTACAGCGATGACGCAGGGATCAGGCGTCGGCTTCGACCACGACCTTGACCGTGGTTTCCACATCGGCGTGCAGGCGCACCAGCACCTCGTACTCGCCGATGTTGCGGAACGCGCCTTCGCCCAGCACCACTTCGCCCTTCTCCAGCGGCATGCCGGCGGCGGTGAAGGCCTCGGCGATGTCGCGCGGGCCGACCGAGCCGTACAGCTTGCCTTCGGTGGAGGCGTTGGCCTTGACGGTCACGCTGGCACCTTCCAGCTTGGCGGCGCGGGCTTCGGCGTCGTCGTGGATCGACTTGGCCTTGGCTTCGTACTCGGCGCGCTTGGCTTCGAACTCGGCGATGTTGGCGGCGGTGGCCGGCACGGCCTTGCCCTGCGGCACCAGGTAGTTGCGGCCGTAGCCCGGCTTGACGTCGACCTTGTCGCCGAGGCCGCCCAGGTTGGTCACTTTCTGCAGAAGAATCAGTTGCATGGTCTTGCTCCGTTATTCGTTAGCGTCGGCCTGCGGCCGGCGCAACGGGTGCTGTCCGAATAGGAGAAGCCGGGATTGGGGATTGGGGAGTCGGGATTACGCCCGACGGCACCGCACTTTTCTAATCGCCAGACTTCGCTTGAATGCCCGCACCGGAGGGTGCGGGCCGTATCGCTCCGGGAAACCCGGAATTAAACGTCGTGGTTGTCCGTGTACGGGATCAGCGCCAGGAAACGCGCGCGCTTGACCGCCGTGGCCAGCTGACGCTGGTACTTGGACTTGGTGCCGGTCACGCGGCTCGGCACGATCTTGCCGTTCTCGGTGAGGTACTGGCGCAGGGTGTTGAGATCCTTGTAGTCGATCTCCTTGACGCCCTCGGCGGTGAACTTGCAGAACTTGCGACGACGGAAGAACTTGGACATGAGCGTGCTCCTTAGGCGGCTTCGGCGGCGTCGCCGTCGGTTTCGGTGGCGGCGGCGGGCGCATCGCCCTCTTCGTCGTCGCGACGACGGCGCTCACCGCGCTCGGGCTTGTCGGCCTTCTCGTCCTTGCTCTTCATGATCAGCGACTGCTCGGTGTCGGCGCCGTCGCGCTTGATCACCAGGTGGCGCAGCACCGCGTCGTTGAAGCGGAAGCTCTCGACCAGCTCGCTCAGCACGGCCTGGTCCACTTCGATGTTCAGCATGACGTAGTGGGCCTTCACCAGGTTCTGGATCGGGTACGCCAGCTGGCGACGGCCCCAGTCTTCCAGACGGTGGATGGTGCCCTTGCCGTTCTCGACCAGCGACTTGTAGCGCTCGATCATGGCCGGGACCTGCTCGCTCTGATCCGGGTGGACCAGGAACACGATTTCGTAATGACGACTCATGGTGTTTACCTTTCGGATGTGGCCTTGCGGCCGGACAGCCCCCCGCGGTGCGACGGCGGTGGGGCAAGGACTCCTGCCGGGAAGGCAGGAAGCCGCACATTATGACCGAGATGCCAGGTCACCGACAAGCCAGCCGTCCGCGGCGCCGGACAGGGTCGCCACCGCAGCGCACGAAACCAATCGAATCAACGACTTGGATCAACCCATATCCACATGCAGGCGATGCTGGCCGCACTGCAGGCAACGGAACACGCACGCGACCGTCGCAATACACCAGGGACACAGAGACTGCGGGGCGTCGCCGGCGCAGTAGAACGCCCCCTGGTAGCGCCATGCGCGGGTTTCGCCGCAGCCGTCGCGGACGCCGCCTTCCTGCGCGAAGCACAGCGCATTAGGCGTTGGGGTGATGGAGGAACTCAGGCACTTACTGCGACAACCGGGCCGCCCTACCCCGCGTCCTCCACAAGGAGGCCGCGCCGCCGCAGCGGCGACGCTCAGGCCGCGCCGGCGTGCGCGGCGTCGGTGGTGAAGCTCTCGCCGCAACCGCACTCGGCGGTGGCATTCGGATTGCGGAACACGAAGGTCTCGCCCAGGCCCTGCTTGGCGAAGTCGATCTCGGTGCCGTCCACCAGCGGCAGGCTGGTCGCATCGACGTAGATGCGCACGCCGTCCTGCTCGAACACCGCGTCGTCCGCACGCGCCTCGCGCGCCAGGTCGGTGACGTGGCCCCACCCCGAACAGCCGGTGCGCTCCACGCCAAAACGCAAGCCCAGTGCGCCAGGCGTCTGCGCGACGAAGCGCTGCACGCGGGCGTGGGCGACGGGGGTGAGACGGATGGCCATGACGAACGACTCCGGCGACTGCGAGCGGACATTATAGGAAGGTTGGCGGCCAATCGCCGCCACGCCTCGCAAGCGCTGCGCTCCAGCCAGTACACTTGCCCCTTCCATATCGAGTCGCTGCGGCGAGGATTCAAGTCATGACGGTGGTGAGCGTTGCACATGCGCTGGCCGGGAAGATCCCGGAAGGCGGCGAAGTCACGGTGCGGGGATGGGTGCGCACGCTGCGCGGATCTGCCGGACTGGCTTTCATCAACGTGTCCGACGGCTCCTGCTTCGCCCCGATCCAGGTGGTGGCGACCGATGCCCTGCCCAACTTCGACGAGGTCAAGCGGCTCACCGGCAGTTGCTCGCTGATCGCCAAGGGCGTGCTGGTCAAGTCGCAGGGCAAGGGCCAGTCGTACGAGATCCAGGCCAGCGCGGTCGAGGTGGTGGGCTGGGTCGAGGACCCGCTGACCTACCCGATCCAGCCCAAGCCGATGTCGCCGGAGTTCCTGCGCGAGGTCGCGCACCTGCGCCCGCGCACCAACCTGTTCGGCGCGGTGACGCGCATCCGCAACTGCCTGGCGCAGGCGGTGCACCGCTATTTCCACCAGAACGGCTACAACTGGATCAGCACGCCGATCATCACCACCTCCGACGCCGAAGGCGCCGGGCAGATGTTCCGCGTCTCCACCCTGGACATGGCCAACCTGCCGCGCGACGCGCAGGGCCAGGTCGACTTCGGCCGCGACTTCTTCGGCAAGGAGACCTTCCTGACCGTGTCCGGCCAGCTCAACGTCGAGGCCTACTGCCTGGCGCTGAGCAAGGTCTACACCTTCGGCCCGACCTTCCGCGCCGAGAACAGCCACACCACCCGCCACCTGGCCGAGTTCTGGATGATCGAGCCGGAGATCGCCTTCGCCGACCTGGCCGAGGACGCGCGCGTGGCCGAGGACTTCCTCAAGTATCTGTTCCGCGCGGTGCTGGACGAGCGCGCCGACGACCTGGCGTTCATCGCCGAGCGCGTGGACAAGACCGCGATCAGCAAGCTGGAGACCTTCATCAACTCGCCGTTCGAGCGCATCGAGTACGGCGATGCGATCGGCCTGCTGCAGAAGTCCGGACAGAAGTTCGAGTTCCCGGTGGAATGGGGCCTGGACCTGCAGACCGAGCACGAGCGCTGGCTGACCGAGCAGCACGTCGGTCGCCCGGTGGTGGTGACCAACTATCCCGAGCACATCAAGGCCTTCTACATGCGCCTGAACGACGACGGCAAGACCGTCGCGGCGATGGACGTGCTGGCGCCGGGCATCGGCGAGATCATCGGCGGCAGCCAGCGCGAGGAGCGCCTGGACGTGCTCGACGCGCGCATGCTGCAGTTCGGCCTGGATCCGCAGCACTACGGCTGGTACCGCGACTTCCGCCGCTACGGCACAGTGCCGCATGCCGGCTTCGGCCTGGGCTTCGAGCGCCTGGTGGTGTACGTGTGCGGGCTGAGCAACATCCGCGACGCCATCCCCTACCCGCGCGCGCCGGGCAGCGCCGAGTTCTGAGCCGGCACGGGGAGCGCGCGCCATGATCCTGTTCTTCGCGCTGTGCTTCGTCGGCGTGGCGATCGCCGGGGCCAGCGCGTTCCTGATCTTCTGGCCGCTGACCCTGGTGCACATCCGCGACCGCCATCCGCCGCTGGTGGCGGCGTTCGGGCCGGGCGCCTTCCTCAAGCCGGTCGCGCTCGGCTGGCTGCTGGCGCGGCGCTACCGTCCGCTCGGCGACCGCGGATTGTCCGGGCTGGCCACGCCGGCCTGGCTGTCGCTGATGACCATCTTCTTCGGCCTGGGCATGGCCGCCCTGCTCTGGCTGCTTTCCCTGGTGATTCCATGACCTCAGATTCTCCCGCCCACGATCAGTGGTACCTGGCCAGCCTCGGCCGCCTGCTGGTGTGGGCACGCCTGCGCGTGCGCGACGCCGGCACCGCCGAGGTGCTGGACAGCGACGGCAACACCCTCAGCTACGACAGCGAGGACACCGCCCGCGCGGCGCTGTTCGATGCCGAGTTCGTCGCCTTCGATGGCCTGGACGAGGACGATGCGCGGGCGCGCGGCTTCTCGCTGGGCGAGGTGGCGCCGCCGCAGGCCGACGACGACGCCGGCCTGCGCGGGCGCATGACCCAGACCCTGGGCGCGCGCGCCTGATCCGGGGATGCACGTTGCACCCGCCTTCGCCGAACACGACCTGGGCGCGCTCGATGCGCTGATCGCGGACCACCCGTTCGCCACCCTGGTCACCGTCGCCGACGGCCTGCCCTGCGCCACGCCGTTGCCGGTGCTGTACCGGCGCGACGGCGAACGCATCCTGGTCGAAGGCCATTGGTCGCGGGCCAACCCGCAGGCGCGGCACGCCGGGCCGGCCTTGCTGATCGTGCACGGCCCGCATGCCTACGTCTCCCCGGGCTGGTATCCGGACAAGGAAGCGATGGCGCGGGTGCCGACCTGGAACTACGCCACCGCGCACCTGCACGGGCAGCTGCAGCCCAGCGACGACGAAGCGTTGCTGGCCGACGTGGTGGCGCGGCTGAGCGAACGCCACGAACGCGCGCTGGGCAGCGACTGGCGCTACGAGCCGGACAACGACGCGCACCGGCGCCAGTTGCGCGGCATCGTCGGCTTCCGCCTGGAGGTCGAGCGGGTCGAATTGAAGTTCAAGCTCAGCCAGAACCATCCGCCGGCGAACCAGGCCGCGGTACGCGAGGCGCTGCAGGGCCAGGCCGACACCGGCGCGCAGGCCGTCGCGGCGCTGATGCACGCGCGACGTCCGGACTGAACCACGCCGCCACGCAGCGCAGCCGACCATGCAGTTGTGCGCACCGCCACGGGACGCGCGGCGGCGCGCGACGCCTCACCCACACCGGCTGGCCGGTCCCTGCCGGTCGTGCCCGGCATGGCGCGCACTGGCCCTGCCTCCCTCCAGCGGCGACAGACCTTCGCGGATCGCATAGCGCGTCAATTGCGCGATGCTCTGCATGCCCAGCTTGAGCATGATGTGCTCGCGGTGGGTGCCGATGGTCTTGACGCTGATGTGCAGGCGCGCGGCGATTTCCTTGGTCGACAGGCCCTCCGACAGCAACTGCACGATCTCGCGTTCGCGCGAGGTCAGCAGCGTGTAGGCGGAGACGGCATCGCCGGGCGGACAGCGGTACTCGCTGACCAGCGACTGCGACAGTTGCGGGCTGATGTACAGCTGGTCGTTGCCGACCTGCTGGATCGCACGCAGCAATTCGTGGAAGGTGCTGTTGCGCGCCAGGTAGCCCTTGGCGCCGGCGTCGATGGCGGCGCGCACGTTGGCCGCGGCATCGGAGGCGGCGATGCAGATCGCCTTGCTGCGCGGGCTGCGCTGCAGCAGCCGGCGGGTGGCCTCGATGCCGTTGAGGCCCGGCAGCATCACGTCCATCAGCACGATATCCGGCTGCCGTCGGGTCACCAGTTGCACGCACTCCAGTCCGTCGACCGCGTGGCCGACCACGTCGATGTCCGGTGTGTTGTTGAGCAGGGCCACCATGCCCTCCAGCACAATGCTGCGTTCGGCGGCAATCACGATACGTGTGTTCATTCTCTACCTGTGTTGGCAATGGAACTCCCAACGCGCGACCGCGCGGCAACCCGCGTCCCCCTGCAGCGCGACGCGCCCCTTTTTCAATCGATGCGACAGCGCTGAACCTGCGCTTGCATTACATTCTCAGCTTGTCACGCTGCGTCATGGCGGCCATCGGCTTCAGGCTGATATGGATGGCGACGACGACTGAACTTGTGCGGATTGCCGCATTCGTCTCGGTTCGTAGACAGAATCCCGTGCTACCGCGCACGCGCTGTGACGCAGAACGAAATCCTGCGCCGACGAACGATGATGGGAACACGGGCGATACGCCGGTGCCGCGCCGGCGGGTTCATTCCGCTGCCGGCGATGGCGATGGCGGCGGCGGCAGACGCGCGGCTTCCACCTGCAGCATCCCGCGGGCGAACTCGGCGAGCCGCTGCTGGATCGCCGCCGGCGGTGTGCCGGCCTCGATCGACTGCTGCAGGGCCATCAACTGCGCGGCCAACTCCCCCTGCCAGCGCATGCGCTCGGTGTCGTTGCTGGCGCGCTGCACTTCCAGCGACGCCTGCGCCTGCGCCGAGGTATCGCCGCGCACCAGCGTCTCCATCAGATCGACCAGACGCTGCAGCAGGCGGTACACCGCGGTCGCGGAGAAGCCGCCCAGCATCGCCAGGGTCGGCTTGCCGAAACTGCGCATGCTGCCGCTTTCGAACAGATCCGGCGGCAACACTTCGACCAGGATCAGCCCGGCGATCAGGCCCAGGATCATGCGCGCGCCGTAGGAGGCGTCGTACTTGGGGTCGTAGCTGGCGTCGGCGACGTAGCGGTGCACCTGGAACAGCGAGGAGAACGAGGCGCCCAGGCCGGCGCAGAACAGCAGGAACAGCGCATTCCACAGCAACACGCTGCCCGAGGAATCCAGGAAGCCCAGGCGCACGTTGTCCGCGCTGACCTTGCTGGACAGGGCCGTCGCCACCACCGCGAACAGGAACAGCAGCGAGGTGGTGGTCAGCGCACGCACCAGCGGCAGCGGGCCGAGCAGGGTCGCCCAGTGCGGGCGGCGACGCTCGGCATCGAGCAGGAACACCGCCTGCGGCGTGGCCGGGCGGATCAGTTGCGCCAACCGCCGGTGGGTGAGCGCCAGTTCGTGCGCGTGCACCTCGATGTCGCCGCCATCGGCGTCCGGCGTGCCGGCGCCCAGCAGCGCCGACAGGCGGGCGATCAGCTCCGGCGGCACGGCCATGCCGTGCTCCAGCGCATAGCGCGCCATCGCTTCGCACTCGGCGCGCAGTTGCGGCAGGATGCCCGGCGGCGGCAGCCGCGGTCCGGCACGACGGGCCGCGGTGAGCCGGCGCCACGCGGCGCCGGCCAGCGTCTTGATCCAGACGTTCATCGCATCACTCCTGGACGGACACGGTGGCCGGCACCTGCGCGCGGCGGATCAGGGAGTGGCGGGCGCGCGTTCCAGCAGCCCGCTTTCGCGACGCGTCCCGGCGCGGTCCACGGTCTGCAGGTCGAGCTTGCCGTCCGGTCGTGCGCGCAGGGTCAGCTGACCGTCGCTCAGGCGATCGCAATAGCCGCCATCGGCGATGCCCAGCGAATACAGCGCCGTTGCCTCGCGCACGCCAACGTAACGCCCCTCCAACCGGCACTGGCGCGGCGGGCCATAGCGCAGTTGCACGGTGGGATTGCCAGGTGCCTGCGGCGTCGCGGCGACGCTCAGTTCCACGTCGATCGCCCTATCGCCGGAGTCGGGACGCATCATCCCTCGCCACTTGCCCTGCAGCGGGCTGGGCTGGCCCGGATCGCCATGCAGCACCACCGGCAGATCCTTGCCGTCGACGTTCAAGCGCAGGTCGTCGCCGCTGCGTTGCACGCGCAGCGGCTTGCCCATCAGCTTGTCGCAGTAGGCGCCGCCATTGATCGACTCCAGTGCGAAACCGGCGCCCGGTTGCGGCTTGACCAGCAAGGCGCAGTTCAACGGCGAGCCGAACATCAGCCTGGCCTTGCCGTCGCGCTGGACCAGGCGCACGGCGGCCAGGCGCTGCGCATCCAGCGCCAGGGTGCCGCTCCATTCGCCAGGCGGCAGTGCGTCTGCGTTGGACGCTGCGGCCGGCGCAGCAGGCGTCGGCGCCTGCGGTGCGGCACCGGCGGCGAACGGCATGGCCAGGCACAGCGCCAGCCAGAGCGGGAAACGCGCAACACCACGCGAACGGATACGCATGCGACTCTCCTGTTGGATACGAAAGGAAACGATGGGTGCGGTCAGGACAGACCGAACCAGAGCAGCGCCACCACGGCCGCCACCAGGCACAGTACGGCAAGCAGCCACAGCGCCCGGCGTCGACGCCGGCGCAGCCGCTGCGCGCGGGCCAGCGAGCGCAGGTCGATGTGCAGTTCTCGGCACCACAGGTCGGTGTCGTGCCGGGACAGGATGAAGCCGTGTCTACGCATGTGCGGTCTCCTGGACGGGATCGTGCGGGGCGGGCGCATCGGACAGCTGCCACAGCTTCAGCCGCTGACCGTCGAACAGCACCTCGCCGACCGGGGTGTGGGTGCCGCGGAACAGGATCTGCAGGCGGTGCCCGGGCCGCCGCGGCCGGCGCGGCAACACCTGCAGCAGCAGGCGCGGCGCCTCGTCCGGCACCTCCTCCACGTCCAGTTCGACGTCGAAGGCCAGGGCCAGTTCGCCGATCTGCGGCAATTGCCAGGCGCGCAGCTCCCACAACGGGATCTGCAGCGACGGCGGCTCGGCCGCGTCCGTCGCCACCGGCAGCGTCCCGCCTGCGCCGAAGCAGGCGCGCAAGGCCTGTGCGTGACGCGCGCGGCAGCGCCGCTGCGCATCCAGCAGGGCCGCCGACAGCCCCTGCAGCAGCAGGTCGAACTCGCAGCGCAGGCTGGCCATCAGTCGTCCTTCATCCAGCCGGGCTTGCGCGGGAAGCCCACGTGGTAGCACAGCCACTGCATCACCACCTGGTGCTCGCCGATCTGCAGCACGGCGAAATTCTTCTCGGTGCCGATGATCGCGCCCTTCGGCGAATCGCTCAGGCAGCGGTTGAGCAAGGCCCGCGCGGCTTCGATCTGCTCGGGCGATTGCATCTGCGTCGGGTTGTCGCTGCCGACCACGACCCGCTTGACGAACTTGACTTCAGTAAGGTCGAACATCGTTGACGAGTCCCCCGACGAGATGGTTCAACGGACCGCTATGGGCTTACGCGGGAACCGGCTCGGGCTTGCCGATCTTGCGCGGCGCCACCGAGGTCTGCAGGATGTCCAGCACCCGCGCCAGACCTTCCGGCGGCCCCTTGTCCGCGGCATGCACCGAGACGTGGTACTTGGCCGAGTTGTCCGAGCTGCGCGTGTTCTCCTTGCTGGTGGAGACCGAGCCCTGGATATGCACCTTGGCCTTGAACAGGCCGAAGCCGTATTCCACGTCCGCCGACATCGACGCCGAGGCATCGGTCTTCTCCTTCGAGGAGAAGGACGACTTCACTTCCATGTCGAAGGTGATGTCCACGGTCTGGATGCTCAGGCTGGGCACGTTGACGATGGCCAGCAGCGGCACTTCCAGTTCGACCTCCTCCTCGGCGATGCCCCCGGCCTTGTCCGGGTCGTCGACCGGCCGCTTGAAGCGGAAGCTGGCGGTACGGGTGGCGCCGGTTGCCTGCGGATTCTTCGGGTCGGGGTTGTCCGGCGGCAGGAAGCCGATGACGCGGATGAAATCGGCGGTGGCGCGGGCCAGCTTGACCTGCGCGTCGCAGGCCGCATCGAGCGGGCCGCCGATCAGGTCGCCCATCGGCAGACCCTTGAATTGACTTGACATATTGACGAGTTCGTCAGCCATTGCAGTGACTCCTTCAGTTGGTGGGATTGGTTACATCGTCCGTGCCCGCGACGTCCGGCTTGTCGGCCATGACCGTCTTGAACACGCCCTGCGTCTGCGCCAGATGGTTCAGCAATCTGGCCGCTCCGTCAGTCGGTTCGGTCCCCTCCACGCGCAACACGACGTGGACGGCACTCTGGCGCTGGCTCCGCGCGCTGGCGCTGGTATCCACGCGCACGCTGGAACGGGTGGCGGTGCGCTTGGCCTGCCAGGCACCGCGTGGGCCGGGCGACTCCGGCGCGAAGAAGCCGTCGGCCGACTGCAGGCCGCCGAGGTCGCCGAGCTGCGCATCGAAGCTGATCTCCACGTCCTTGATCCGCAGCACGTTGGTCGAGACCAGCGGCAGCAGCGGCGCGCGGTAGTAGTCCTCGTCGCCTTCGGCGGCCTGCGGGTGCTGCGACGGCAGGCGGATGATCACGCTCTTGGGCCGGTGGAACTCGTCGAAGTAATCGCCGAGGTTGGCCATCTGGTGCTGCTCGATGCGGTCCTGCGCCTCGATCACGGCGCCGGCCAGCGCTTCGATCAGGTCGTTCAATGCGGTCGGTCCAGCCATGGTCGCTCCTGGGGAAAGAAGGCCGCCGTCGGCGACGGCAGCGGATCGGCGGCGCTTGCCGTGCGCGCACTCAGCTCAGGTCGGGGAAGGAGTCGGTGCGCGCCAGCCAGCCCTTGAGGAACTTGCCCAGCGGCGGCTTGGCCGCGACCAGGCGCTGGTAGTAGTCGCGCCGGCCCTGCTTGTAGCGTGCGTACAGATCGCGCTGGTCGGCGGCCTTCAGCGCCGCCAGGGTGGCCGGGCCGAACTTGCCGTCCTCCGGCAGCTGCAGCGCCGGCGCCTGCGCGTTGAGCACGCGCTGCAGCAGCTTGATGGCGTTGTTGCCGGCGTTGACCTGGAAGTCGAACAGGATGTTGGCCAGCGGCTGCAGCGCGATCTCGTCGCCGTGCACCGCGTTCCAGTAGCAGGTCTTGTAGATCACCCCGGCCTGCGCATCGGTGAGCGCGCGCAGGTTGTCCAGGGTCGGCTCCAGTTGCAGCAGGCTCTTGGCGTATAAGCGAAACGTCGCCAGGGTGATGCCCTTGTTGGTGGCGCCGCCCGGATCCACCGGATCGTTGACGAAGCCGCCCTCGTGCTTGAGCAGGGTCGGAAAGAACGCGTTGAAGTCGGCCATGGGATCCTCCGCTGATGCCCGGTGTGGGCGTGGAGGAAGTCTGCGCAGCGGGCCGCATCGGCGGGATCGGCAAAAGCCCGATCCGGCGGCGCCTGCGCACTGAGGCGCCGCGTGCATGCGGATGCCAGCCATCCGGGTACCGGCGTCGGCGCACGCCGCGCACCGGCCGCGGGCTTCTGGAATAATGCCGGGCTATGAGCAAAATCGAACAACTGCTGGACAACAACCGCTCCTGGTCCGAACGCATCAACCGCGAGGATCCGGAGTTCTTCAGCCGCCTGTCCAAGCAGCAGACCCCGGAGTACCTGTGGATCGGCTGCTCCGACTCGCGGGTGCCGGCGAACCAGATCATCGACATGGCACCGGGCGAGGTGTTCGTCCACCGCAACATCGCCAACGTGGTCGTGCATACCGACCTCAACTGCCTGTCGGTGATCCAGTTCGCGGTCGAGGTGCTGAAGGTGCGGCACATCCTGGTGGTCGGCCACTACGGCTGCGGCGGCGTGCACGCGGGCCTGACCCGCGCGCGGCTGGGCCTGGTCGACAACTGGATCCGCCACGTCACCGACGTGGCCGAGAAGCACGAACACTGCCTGCAGCAGGCCGGCGACCTCAACGTGCAGCACGCGCGCCTATGCGAGCTCAACGTGCTCGAGCAGGTGGTCAACGTCAGCCGCACTTCGATCGTGCTCGACGCCTGGGCGCGCGGCCAGGAACTGACCGTGCACGGCTGGGTCTACAGCCTGCGCGACGGCCGCGTGCACGACCTGGGCATGGAACTTGACCGCATCGACGACCTGACGCCGCGCTACGATGCCGCCCTGGCGCGCATCAGCCAGGACCGCGAGGACCGCTGAGCGGCGCGCCGCTCCGCCATCTCGATCAAGGATCCGCATGCTCCCCGGCCCGCTCAACCTGCACGCCTGGATCGACGCCCACCGGCACCTGCTGAAGCCGCCGGTGGGCAACAAGTGCATCCACGCCGGCGACTTCATCGTGATGGTGGTCGGTGGGCCGAACGCGCGCAGCGACTACCACTACGACGAAGGCCCGGAGTGGTTCTACCAGCTCGAAGGCGAGATGGTGCTGAAGATCCAGGAAGACGGCGCGGTGCGCGAGATCCCGATCCGCGCCGGCGAGACCTTCCTGCTGCCGCCGAAGGTGCCGCACTCGCCGCAGCGCGGCGCGAACTCGGTCGGCCTGGTGATCGAGCGGCGGCGCCTGCCGCACGAGCAGGACGGCCTGCTGTGGTTCTGCGAGCGCTGCAACCACCTGCTGTACGAAGCCTACTTCCCGCTGCAGAACATCGAGACCGACTTCCCGCCGGTGTTCGCGCGCTTCTACGCCTCCGAATCGCTGCGCACCTGCGCCCGCTGCGGCCACGTGCATCCGCGGCCGGCGGCCGACGCGCCGTGACCGCCCTACCCCCGTGCCGTTCCGGCTCGCGATGCTGCGCAGCCTGATCGCGCTCAAGCCACGCGACGTGCCGGTGCGCGTGGCCCTGCGCAACACCGCCGCGGTGGTCGCGCCGCTGGCGCTGGGCGTGGCCGCCGGCCATGCCGAGTTGGGCCTGGCGGTGTCCACCGGCGCGCTCAACACCATGTTCTCCGACCAGCCCGGCCCGTACCGGGCGCGGATGCAGCGCATGCTGATGGCCGCGCTGGCGGCGGGCGTGGCCGCGCTGCTGGGCATGCTGATCGGCGCGCACACCGTGGCGCTGGCGCTGAGCGCGCTGCTGCTCGGCCTCGGCGGCGGCCTGCTGGTGGCGCTGGGCCCGGTGGCGGCGCGGGTCGGGCTGACCAGCATGATCCTGCTGGTGGTCAGCGCCGACGTGCGCCTGCCGCCACTGCAGAGCGTCGGCGTGGCCACGCTGATCTTCGCCGGCGGCGTGCTGCAGATGCTGATGGCGCTGGCCGCCTGGCCGCTGCAGCGCTACCGCCCGGAACGCTTCGCCCTGGCCGACCTGATGCGGCAACTGGCCGGCATCGCCCGCCAGCGGCCCGGCGCGACCGCGGCGCCGCCGGCCACCGAAGCGGTGCTCGAGGCGATGGTGATGCTGCACGGCGAGCACCGCTCGCGCGGGCGTGCGGTGCAGGCGTTCCGGGTCATCGCCGAGCTGTGCGAACGCGCGCGGCTGGAGCTGCTGACCCTGGCCGACCTGCACGGACGCCTGGACGCAGGATCGCCCGCGCGGCTGCCGATCGAGCGCGTGCTCGAGCGCAGCGCGGTGGTGCTGGACCAACTCGCGCACGCGCTGGACAGCGCCGAGGACCCAGACGCGGCCACTGCGTCGATGACCGGATTCGACGATCTGGTGGATGCGCTGGCGCAAGTGCAGTCGCAGACCGAAGACACCCGCGAACGCCGCCTGCTGCGCATCGCCGTGGCCCGTGCGCAGGGCCTGGGCGGCCAGCTGCGCGCGCTGGCGCGCAATGGCCGCTGGGCCAGCAGCCGCGGCGAGATCCAGGCCGAACTGGCCGAGGCGCAGTTGCCGGCAGCGCTGCGTCCGCTGGCGCCGCTGCAGACCTTGCGGGCGAATCTGAAGCTGTCCTCGGTGGCGTTCCGCCACGCACTGCGCTGCGGCGTGTGCCTGGCGCTGGCGGTGCTGTTCGCCCGCTGGCAGGCGATCCCGCACGGCTACTGGATCCCGATGACCACGGCGATCGTGCTCAAGCCGGATTTCGGCGGCACCCTCAGCTTCGGCGCGCTGCGCGTGGCCGGCACCTTCGGCGGGCTGCTGCTGGCCACCGTGCTGGCCCACTTCGTGATGGACGGGGCGGTGGTGCGGCTGCTGTTGCTGACCGTGTTCTGCCTGGGGTTCCGCCTGCTGACCCAGGTCAACTACGGGCTCGGCGTGGCCTGCCTGACCGGCATGCTGGTGCTGCTGCTGTCGTTCGAGGGCATGGCCCCGGGCGAGGCGATCGGCGAACGCATCCAGGCCACCGTGCTCGGCAGCGCGCTGGCGCTGGCGGCCTACGCGCTGTGGCCGACCTGGGAACGCAAGCACATCCGCGCGATCCTGGCGCAGTTGCTGCTCGCCTACCGCGACCATCTCGATGCGGTGCTGGAAGGCCGCCTGCAGGCGCTGCCGGACACCCGCGCGGCCTCGCGCACCGCGCGCACCAACGCGCAGGCCTCGATCGAACGCCTGCGCGGCGAACCGCGGCGCAAGCGCAACCTGCGCGAACTGACCCTGGCCGAATCGGTGCTGGCCAACGGCAACCGGCTGATCCGCGCCTCGCTGGCGCTGGAGGCGGTGCTGCGCGATGCGCCGCCGCTGCCGCCGTTGCCGGAACTGCAGCAGTTCCGGCAACAGGCGCATGCCGCACTGACCGAACTGGCCGAAAGCCTGCGCAGCGGCACGCCGCCGGCACAGGCCAGCCTGCGCGCGGACGAGCGGCGCCTGGCCGAGGCGCTGGCCGCGCAGCCGCAGGACGGCAGCGACGGCGGCGCGCTGCCCGCGCTGGCCGACACCAGCGACCGCGTCGCCGACAGCGTCGGTACCCTGACCCACCTGGTCCGCAGTGCGCTGCTGCCGGCTGCCGCGGCCGCCAAGGAACAACCGCAGGTGACCGCGCGCCGCAGCGGATGAACGCGCCGTCGCCTCGCGCCGGCCGCGCATTCGCTGTTGCAGAGGTCCACGCGGCCGTGCCCCGCGCCATGCCACGCACTCACCTCCCGTCGTCCCACACGCTCTAGACTCTCGCCCTGCTTCCCGGAATCCAATGCCGATGAACGAGATCCTGTCCCGCCAGCACGCCATCGCCCTCGACGCCGCCGATCCGCTGCGCGCCCTGCGCCAGGAGTTCCTGTTCCCGCAGCACCAGGGCGCCGACCAGGCCTACTTCGTCGGCAACTCGCTGGGCCTGCAGCCGCGCGGCGCGCGCGCCGCGGTGCAGGAGGTGCTGGACAAGTGGTCGTCGCTGGCGGTGGAAGGCCATTTCAACGGCGACACCCAGTGGATGACCTACCACGAACTGCTGGCTGCGCCGCTGGCGCGCCTGGTCGGCGCGCACCCGCACGAAGTGGTGGCGATGAACACGCTGACGGTGAACCTGCACCTGCTCATGGTCAGCTTCTACCGGCCCACCCGCGAGCGCCCGGCGATCCTGATCGAGGCCGGCGCGTTCCCCTCCGACCAGCATGCGGTGGCCTCGCAGATCCGTTTCCACGGCTTCGACCCGGCCACCGACCTGATCGAAGTGCAGCCCGACGGCGTCGATGGCACCGTGTCGCTGGCGGCGATCGAGCGCGCCATCGCCGAGCACGGCCCGCGCCTGGCGCTGGTGCTGTGGCCGGGCGTGCAGTACCGCACCGGCCAGGCCTTCGACCTGGCCGCGGTGGCGCGGCTGGCGCGCGTGGCCGGCGCCGCGGTCGGCTTCGACCTGGCCCACGCCATCGGCAACGTGCCGCTGCACCTGCACGATGCCGCGCCGGACTTCGCGGTGTGGTGCCACTACAAGTATCTCAACGCCGGCCCCGGCGCGGTCGCCGGCGCCTTTGTGCACGAGCGCCACGGCCACGGCGAGACCCCGCGCTTCGCCGGCTGGTGGGGCCACGACAAGCGCACCCGTTTCCGCATGGCGCCCGAGTTCGTCGCCGCGCCCGGTGCCGACGGCTGGCAGCTGAGCAATCCGCCGATCCTGAGCATGGCCCCGCTGCGCGCCTCGCTGGACCTGTTCGAGCGCGCCGGGCTGGACGCGCTGCGGCAGAAATCGCAGCAACTGACCGGCTACCTGGAGACGCTGATCCGCGCGCGCCTGGCCGACACCCTGCGGATCATCACCCCGTCCGACCCGGCACAACGCGGCTGCCAGCTGTCGCTGCGCGTGGCCGGCGGCCGCGAGCGTGGCCGCGCCCTGTTCGAGTACCTGCAATCGGTCGGCGTGCTCGGCGACTGGCGCGAGCCGGACGTGATCCGGATCAGCCCAGTGCCGCTGTACAACCGCTACCGGGACATCTACCGCTTCGTCGAGGAAGTGGAAACCTGGGCCGGCGTCTGAGCCGACTTCTTCGCGCGGCCAGCCGCCGCGCTTTCCGGACACCGCATTGAACGCATCCCCCCGCAGCATCACCCTGATCGGCGCCGGCCTGGCCGGCTCCCTGCTCGCCATCCTGCTCTCGCGCCAGGGCTGGCAGGTCACCGTCTACGAGCGCCGCGGCGACCCGCGCGTGCACGATTACGAGCGCGGCCGCTCGATCAACCTGGCCCTGGCCGAACGCGGCCTGCACGTGCTGCGCCAGGCCGGCGCCGATGCCGCGGTGATGGCCAAGGCGGTGATGATGCGCGGGCGCATGGTGCATTTCGCCGACGGGCACCAGCAGTTGCAGCGCTATGGCCGCGACGACAGCGAGGTGATCTGGTCGGTGCACCGCAACGACCTCAACATCACCCTGCTGCAACTGGCCGAGCAGGCCGGCGCGCGCATCCACTTCTACCGGCGCCTGCACACGGTGGATTTCGATGCCGGCTATGCGCGTTTCATCGACGACCGCGATGACCAGCCCCACGACATCCGCTTCGACAGCATGATCGGCGCCGACGGCGCCGGCTCGGCGCTGCGCGCGGCGATGCAGCGCAAGGCGCCGATGGCCGAGCACATCGAGTTCCTCGACCATTCGTACAAGGAACTGGAGATCCCGCCCGGCGCCGACGGCGGCTTCCGCATCGAAGCCAACGCCCTGCATATCTGGCCGCGCGGGCACTACATGTGCATCGCCCTGCCCAACGATGAGGGCACCTTCACCGTCACCCTGTTCCTGCCCAACAAGGGCGAGCCCAGCTTCGCCACCGTGCGCAGTGGCGACGAGGCGCTGGCGCTGTTCGCGCGCGATTTCGCCGATGCACTGCCGCTGATGCCGCAACTGGCCGAGCACTGGGAGCAGCATCCGCCGGGCCTGCTCGGCACGCTGCGCCTGGAGCGCTGGCACCTGGACGGCCGCGCAGTGCTGCTGGGCGACGCCGCGCACGCGATGGTGCCGTTCCACGGGCAAGGCATGAACTGCGCGTTCGAGGATTGCGCGGCGCTGGCCGCGCACCTGCAGCGCGAGCCGGACCTGGCGCGCGCCTATGCCGCCTTCGAGGCCGAGCGCAAGCCCAACGCCGGCGCGATCCAGCAGATGGCGCTGGAGAACTACGTGGAAATGCGCGACCGCGTCGGCGACGCCGGCTTCCTGCTGCAGCGCGAACTCGGCCAGGCCCTGCAGGCGCGGCATCCGACCCGCTTCGTGCCGCACTACACCATGGTCACCTTCCTGCGCACGCCGTACGCGCAGGCGCTGGAACGCAGCGAAGTGCAGCGCGACATCCTGGTCCAGGCCACGCAGGGCCACAGCGACCTGTCGCGGATCGACTGGCACTGGCTGGAGGGCATCGTGCACGCGCGGCTGGCACCGCTGGAGGGGGCACATTGAACCGGCGTAGCCTATCCGGACACCCGCTCCTACAAGCGTCCCCACACTCCTAGCCTCGCCTGCCTCGCACCATTCGATTCGTCATGCCCGACAGCTTCCTCTTCTACGACCTGGAAACCTTCGGCGCCGATCCGCGGCGCACGCGCATCGCGCAGTTCGCCGCGGTGCGCACCGATGCCGAGCTCAACGTGATCGAGGAGCCGATCAGTTTCTTCGTCAAGCCCGCCGACGACCTGCTGCCCTCGCCGGTCGCCACCCTCATCACCGGCATCGCCCCGCAGCAGGCCTTGCGCGAGGGCGTCAGCGAAGCCGAGGCGTTCGCACGCATCTCCGAGCAGATGGCGCGGCCGCAGACCTGCACGCTGGGCTACAACTCGCTGCGCTTCGACGACGAGTTCGTGCGCCATGGTCTGTTCCGCAACTTCTACGATCCCTACGAACGCGAGTGGCGCAACGGCAACTCGCGCTGGGATCTGCTGGACATGCTGCGGCTGATGCACGCGCTGCGCCCGGAGGGCATCGTCTGGCCGCAGCGCGAGGACGGCGCCACCTCGTTCAAGCTGGAGCAACTGGCATTGGCCAACGGCGTGCGCGACGGCGATGCGCACGAAGCGCTGTCCGACGTGTACGCCACCATCGGCATGGCCCGGCACTTCCGCCGCAGCCAGCCGCGGCTGTGGGAGTACGCGCTGAAGCTGCGCGACAAGCGCTTCTGCGGCAGCCTGCTCGACGCGGTGGCGATGCAGCCGGTGCTGCACGTGTCGATGCGCTATCCGGCCGCGCGCCTGTGCGCGGCGCCGGTGCTGCCGCTGGCGCGGCATCCGCGCATCGACAGCCGCGTGCTGGTGTTCGACCTGGAAGGCGACATCGAGCCGCTGCTGCGCTATTCGCCGGAACAGATCGCCGACCGCCTGTACACCCCGCAGGCCGACCTGCCGGAGGGCGAACAGCGTATCCCGCTCAAGGAAGTGCATCTGAACAAGGCACCGGCGCTGGTCGCCTGGGCGCACCTGCGCGAAGCGGATTTCGCCCGGCTGCGGCTGGACCCCGCGCAACTCCTGGCCAAGGCCGCGCGCCTGCGCGAGGCCGGCCCGGCGCTGGCGGAGAAGGTGCGGCGGGTGTTCGCCAGCGAGCGCGCCGCGGTGCCGGTCGATGTCGACGCCTCGTTGTACGACGGCTTCCTGGCCGATGGCGACAAGCGCACGATGGCTCAGGTCCGCGCCACCCCGCCGGCGCAACTGGCCGCGCTGGAAGGCCAGTTCCGCGATCCGCGCCTGCCCGAGCTGCTGTTCCGCTACCGCGCGCGCAACTGGCCGCAGAGCCTGTCCATCGCCGAACAGGCGCGCTGGGACGACTACCGGCGGCAGCGCCTGCAGCAGGACAGCGGCCTGTCCGAACTGAGCTTCGACGCCTTCTACGCGGAACTGGCCGGTTTACGCCTGGCTCACCCGCAGGATGCTACCAAGCAAGCCCTGCTCGACCAGTTGGCCGCCTGGGGCCACGACCTGCAACGCAGCCTATGACCAGCTATTTCAGCGACGCCAGCTTCAAGTTCCTGCGTGCCCTGGCACGGCACAACGACAAGGCCTGGTTCAACGACAACCGGCACAAGTACGAAGAACACGTGCGCCAGCCGTTCCTGCGCCTGATCACCGACCTGCAGCCGGACCTGGCCCAGGTCAGCGAGCATTTCCGCGCCGACCCGCGCGGCGTCGGCGGCTCACTGTTCCGCATCCACCGCGACGCGCGCTTCTCCCACGACAAGTCGCCGTACAAGACCTGGCAGGGTGCGCGCCTGTTCCACGAGCGGCGCAAGCAGGTGCCGGCGCCGTCGTTCTACATCCACCTGCAGCCGGGCGAGAGCTTCGTCGGCGCCGGGCTGTGGCATCCGGAACCGGACACGCAGCGCAAGGTGCGCCAGTTCATCTTCGACAATCCCGGCAGTTGGAAGGCCGCCGCGCATGCGCCGGCGCTGCGCCGCCGCTTCGACTTCGAGGAAAGCGAGATGCTGGTGCGGCCGCCGCGCGGCTTCCCGGCCGACTTCGAGTGCATCGACGACCTCAAGCACAAGAACTGGGTGTTCTGGCGCCAGCTCGACGACGCGACCATGACCGGCCCGCGGCTGCGCACGCAGGTCGCCGCCGACCTGCAGACGCTGGGCCCGTTCGTGGACTATCTGTGCGCGGCGCTGGACCTGGAGTTCTAGAACGGCAGTGCTTCCCCGTCGGAGCGGCTTCAGCGGCGACAGGCATTCCCGGTCACGCGTCGCGGCTGATCCGCTCCTGCAGAACGCCCACACGCAAGGAGACATGCGATGAAGAAATGGCTGGCCTTGCTGTTCCTCGCCCTGCTCGCCCTCGGCGGCTACGTCGTCGCTGGGCCGTACCTGGCCATCCGCGGCATCGACCAGGCGTTGCGCGAGCGCGATGCGGCGGCACTGGAGCGCTACGTCGACTTTCCCACGCTGCGGGTCAACCTCAAGGCCCAGGTGGACGATGCGCTGGTGCGCCGCGCCGGCCCCGACCTGCAGTCCAGCCTGTTCGGCGGGGCGCTCCTGTCGCTGGCCGGCGGCCTCGGCGGCATGAGCGTGGATGCGATGGTCACCCCGACCGGCATCGGCGCGCTGATGCAGGGCGACGCGCTGTGGAAACGCGCCAGCGGCGACACCGTCGGCGGCGATACCTACGCCGCGCCGCGCCCGCCACAACCACTGCGCCAGGCCGAACACCGCTTCGAATCGACCACGCGCTTCGTCGCCACCGTGCACACCGCCGACGGTACCGCCGTACCCTTCGTATTCACCCGTGAGGGCCTGCGCTGGAAGCTCAGCAACATCCTGTTGCCGTTGTAGGGCGACTTGCCATCGTCCTGGCGCGTGGTGTCGCCCGGGACCGCATGCATTGTCTCCCCCGGTCGTGCTTGCACCGGCGGCGGCATGGCGTGGACTGAACCGTCTGGCCGACGCAGCCATCGCCCGACAGCGCAGCCCCGGCTAACGCACCCCGTCCGCCCCCGTCCTGCCCGCCATCGCCTGCTGCACGCGCCGGAACGGCATGCGCAGTTGCCAACGCGCCGACCACGGCAGGCGGGCCAAGGCCGCGTGCGCGTCCAGCGCCGGCAGCGCACCGGTCCAGGCGAACACCACCTGGTTGTCCATCTGTGGCTCGTCCAGGCGCAGCACGCGGCCGCCGAACAGCGCGCGCAGATGCGCCAGGTGGCGGCGGGTGTCGGTGTCGTACAGGTTCACCGCCAGTACCCCGCCCGGGGCCAGCGCCGCGTGGCAGTCCTCGTAGAAGCCGCGGCTGAGCAGCGCGGCCGGGATGCCGTCGGCGTCGTAGGCGTCGAGCAGCAGCAGGTCGTAGCGGTCGCGCCGTTGCCGCAGCAACCGCGCGCCGTCGCCGTGCACGGCCTCGAAGCGCGCATCGTCGTCCGGGATGCGGAACGCCGCGCGCAAGGCCAGCACGTCGGCGTCGGCCTCGATCGCCTCGATCCGCGCCTGCGGCAGGTGCCGATAGCAGAACTTGGCCTGCGAACCGCCGCCGAGGCCGACGATGCCGATCCGCCGCGGGTCCGGGCGCAGCAACAGTGCGGCGAGCATGCTGCGGGTGTAGCCCACCTGCAGCACGTCCGGCCACCACGTGTACATGCGGCTCTGGGTCACCTCGCCCTTGAACTGCAGGCTTGTGTAGCGCCAGCCGTGGCGCACGTAAGGCCGCCCGGGACGCAGGTCGGCAGGCGCATCCGCTCCTTGCCGCAGCAAGCGGCGCAGCGCGGCCCAGCGGCCGCCGCCGGGCGCCGCACTCACGGCTTGGCGATGTCGTTGGCGACCCCGTGCGGCACATGCCCGGCGGCGACGCGCTCGCGGGCGGCGCTGTCGATGTTGTGCTGCGAATCGTCGAAGAAGATGTCCGCGCCGAAGGCCTGCAGGAACGGCCCCTTGTGGCGGCCGCCGAGGAACAGCGCCTCGTCCAGGCGCACGCCCCATTCGCGCAGGGTGCGGATCACCCGCTCGTGCGCCGGCGCCGAGCGTGCGGTGACCAGCGCGGTACGGATCGGCGAGGCTTCGCCGGCCGGGAACGCGGACTGCAGCGCATGCAGCGCCGACAGGAAATTGCGGAACGGCCCGCCGGTCAGCGGCTCGCGCGCGTTCTCGCGCTCGTAGCGGCCGAACGCCTCCACGCCCTGCTCACGCGAGAAGCGCTCGCCCTCGTCGCCGAAGATCACCGCATCGCCGTCGAAGGCGATGCGCAACTGGGTGGACAGGCGATCGGCATCGATCGCGCCGGCGGCCGCGGCCGCTTCCTGCGCGTGCTCGCCCGGCGGCTTGGGCAGGATGGTCGCCGCGGCGATGCCATGGCTGAGCGCGCGCCGCACCGACTCCGGGTTGGCCGAAAGGAACAGATCGGTGCCAAACGGCTTGACGTAAGGCCAGGTCGCCTCGCCGGAGGTGAAGGTGGCACGCACGATGCCCAGGCCGTAGTGCTGGATCGAATTGAAGATGCGCAACCCGGTATCGGCGGAATTGCGCGACAGCAGGATCACCTCCACCGGCGGCGTCTCCGGCGGCGTGCCCTGGTTCAGCGCCAGCAGCTTGCGCACCACCGGAAACGCCACCCCGGGCGCCAGCACATCGTCCTCGCGCTCGCGCTGATACGCGCTGTACGCCTCCACCCCCTCCCGCTCGAACAGGGCATGGCCCTCTTCAAGATCGAACAGGGCGCGCGAGGTGACCGCGACGGTGAGCAGACGTGGGGAGTTGTCGGACATTTTGGGCTGGGAGTGGGGAATCGGGAATGGGGAATAGGGAAAAGCGGTTTGCGGGCGTGGAAGTTATCCAGGGAAAGGGAATTGTCAGGAAACCGCTCTTGCGATTCCCCATTCCCGATTCCCCACTCCCCGCCCCTACACCATAAATTGCTCGCTCAAGATCCGCTCCTCCAGATTGTGCTCTGGATCGAACAGCAGGGTGACCAGGCGGTCGCGGGATTCGCGGATGGTGACTTCGACCACGTCGCGGGTCTCGTGCGAGTCGGCGGTGACGCTGACCGGGCGCTTGTACGGGTCCAGCACGCGGAAGCGCACCTCGATGTCGGCCTTGAGGATCGCGCCGCGCCAGCGCCGCGGCCGGTACGGCGCGATCGGGGTCAGTGCCAGGGTGTGCGAGCCCAGCGGCAGGATCGGTCCGTGCGCGGAGGAGTTGTAGGCGGTGCTGCCGGCCGGGGTCGACACCAGCACGCCGTCGCAGATCAGTTCATCGACCCGGGTCTGGCCGTTGAGGTCGATGCTCACGTGCGCGGCCTGTCGGGTCTGTCGCAGCAGCGAGACCTCGTTGTAGGCCAGCGAGCCGGTGGTGGCGCCGGATTCGGTCTGCGCCAGCATTTCCAGCGGGCGCAGCTTGGCCGGCTCGGCCAGGGCCAGGCGCGCGACCAGGTCGTCGTCGCGGAACTGGTTCATCAGGAAGCCGACCGTGCCCAGCTTCATGCCGAACACCGGCTTGCCCAGGCTGCCGTGGCGATGCAGGGTCTGCAGCATGAAGCCGTCGCCGCCGAGCGCGCACAGCACATCGGCGTCGGCCGGCTCGCAATCGCCGTAGCGCCCGACCAGTTGAGTGCGCGCGTGCTGCGCCTCCGGCGCGACGCTGGCGAGGAAACAGATGCGGGGCGAGGACGGCAGGACGGAAGCATTCATGGCCCCGATCATACCCGGGGCGCCATGACCGGCGCGCGGCGGCGAACCGGCGGCACGCGCTTGCAGCCGAGGCAGCGGCCAATCCGCGGCAGTTGCATGCCGCGTCCGCACCGCGCTGTGATGGGACCTGCGGCGACAGCCATTGCAGGCCGGTGCCCGGTACCGGGCCGAGTCGCTCCGCCCGCCTTATCTGCCGGACATGAAGTCGCGGCACGCAGTCTCCGTCGCCTGCTCCTGCATCGCCTGGCGCACCGATGCCGGCACCAGCGGGCCCAGATGCTCCCGCACCTGCTGCGCCAGTTCCACCGACCGGATCTCGCCCATCCCCTCCTGCGTGCGCGCATCGGCCAGGCACAGCCAATACCAGGCGCGCGCCAGATCCCGGCACGCTTCCGGGCCGCAGGCCTGGATCCAGGCCAGTTCGGGTTCCCAGCCGGCACCCGAGCACCAGCCGGGACGGCTCCATTCGGCCAGCAGCGCGGCATGGTCCGGGATGGTGCCCACGCCCAGGAAGCGACGGCGGCCGTACGCGCGCATGGCCACGCTGCAGCCACGGATGTCCAGCCAGGTGCGCGCATAGACCGCACGCTTCAGTGCCGCCAGTGCCGCGGCCTGCTCGCCGTTGGCGTCCAGCTGCAGAAACAGCGCATAGGCGGCATCGCCCACCGATTTCCTGGCAAGTGCACGCAAGCGTCGCAGGTCGCCCTGCCGTGCCTGCTGCAGCGCACGCTGCAGCCGCAGCTCCAGCGGAGGCTGCAGTGCCAGGAAGACGATCAACAACAGGAGCGCTGCGGGGATGGCCAGGTACAGCATGTACGCCTCGAAATGCGGCGCTGCAGCCGTGTGCTCGCCCGATGGCGCGGATCGTATCAGCGCGGGCTGTCAGAATCCCGCGGCCTTGCATGACGCCGTCGGTCGCCGCAGCGGTGCGCCGCCGGCCTGGCTCCAACGGAGAACGTGGGGCGAGCGCGGATCCCCGCCAACGACGCGTGACAGCAATCGCCTGCCACGCGCCATGCGTCGCCATCGGGCGACGCGGTACCGCAGTGGGCCAGACCCGCGCGCGCGGGCCTGGCCATCCGGCGCGATCGGTCAGACGCCGTGCGCCGCCAGCTGGCCGAGTCGCTGCACCGCCACCGACACCGTCGGGTAGTCCAGCGTCTTCTGCGCAGCCAGTTCCTGCAGCATGCTCAGGGTGAAGCGCAGGCTGCTGTCGTCGCGCTGCAGCCAGTGCTGCACCTTGGCTTCGGCGGTGCCGCCCGGCAGGCTCAGCGCCTGGCCGGCCAGCACGCCGTGGTGCTTGGCCAGTTCGTCGCGCAGCACGCCGCGGGCCACCGCATGCCAGCGGCCGTTGACCTCCAGCGCGTCGATCTGCTCGAACAGCCACGGCAACTGCAGCGCCTCGCCGAGGCGGAAGTGCACCTTCGACACCTCCACCGGCTTGAGCTTGCGGGTGCGCGCCATTTCGATGATGTCGAACGCCGGCTCCAGGAAGCGCAGTTCCGACAGCTGCTGGGCGAGCGCCGGCGGCAGGCCCTTGTCCTGCCACTCCTGCACCAGCGCCTCGTAGCGCGGACGCTGCGAATCGGGCAGCACGCCGGAGGCGACGCGGATGTCGTTGAACGGCTCGTAGTAGCGCTCCACCGCCGCGGTGATGCCCGGCATCGGGCCCGGACGGAACAGCAGCCAGCGCACGAAGGCGCGCTGCAGCGTCCAGATCACCTCCAGCGCGTCGATCTGCACCGACTCGGGCACCTTGCCGTCCAGCGCATCGATCTGCGTCCACAGCGCGCGCGCATCCAGCGTCTCACGGCTGATGGTGTAGGCCTTGGCAACCTCGGCGATGCTGCGGCCGGTGTCTTCCTGCATGCGCATCAGGAAGGTGGCGCCCATCCGGTTGATGGTGGTGTTGGTCACCGCGGTGGCGATGATCTCGCGCTTGAGGCGGTGCCGCTCCATCGCATCGGCGTACTTCTTCTGCAGCGGCTGCGGGAAGTAGCGCTGCAGTTCCTTGGACAGGTACGGGTCCTCGGGGATGTCCGATTCCAGCAGCTGCTGGAACGCCACCAGCTTGGAGTAGGACAGCAGCACCGCCAGTTCCGGCCGGGTCAGGCCCTGGCCACGCGCCTTGCGCGCGGAGATCTCCGCGTCCGAGGGCAGGTATTCGATCTGCCGGTCGAGCAGGCCCTGCGCCTCCAGGGTGCGGATGAAGTGCTGCTTGGAGCCCAGGCGGGTGACGCTCATCCGCTCCATCAGGCTCAGCGCCTGGTTCTGGCGGATGTTGTCCCACAGCACCAGCTCGGCGACCTCGTCGGTCATCGACGCCAGCAGCTTGTTGCGCGCATCCAGGGTCAGCTTCTTGGCCTGCACCACGTCGTTGAGCAGGATCTTGATGTTGACCTCGTGGTCGGACGTATCCACGCCGGCCGAGTTGTCGATGAAGTCGGTGTTGAGCAGCACCCCGACCTGCGCGGCCTCGATACGGCCGAGCTGGGTCAGGCCGAGGTTGCCGCCCTCGCCCACGACCTTGCAGCGCAGCTCGCCGCCGTTGACGCGCAGGCCGTTGTTGGCGCGGTCGCCGACATCGCCGTGGGTCTCGCTGGCGGCCTTGACGTAGGTGCCGATGCCGCCGTTCCAGAACAGGTCCACCGGCGCCTTGAGGATGGCGTTCATCAGCTCGTTCGGCGAGAGTTGCTTGACGCCCGGCTCCAGGCCCAGCGCCTCGCGCACCGGCGCACTGATCTCGATCGACTTGAGCGTGCGCGGATAGATGCCGCCGCCGGCGCTGATCAGCTTGGCGTCGTAGTCGGCCCAGCTGGAGCGCGGCAGCTTGAACAGGCGCTCGCGCTCGGCGAAGGACGCCGCCGCGTCCGGGTTCGGGTCGAGGAAGATGTGGCGGTGGTCGAACGCGGCCAGCAGGCGGATGTGGCGCGACAGCAGCATGCCGTTGCCGAACACGTCGCCGGACATGTCGCCGATGCCCACGCAGGTGAAGTCCTCGCTCTGGCAGTCGCGGCCCAGGGCGCGGAAGTGGCGCTTGACCGACTCCCAGGCGCCGCGCGCGGTGATGCCCATGCCCTTGTGGTCGTAGCCGACCGAGCCGCCGGAGGCGAACGCATCGCCCAGCCAGAAGCCGTGGTCCAGCGCCAGGCCGTTGGCGATGTCGGAGAAGGTGGCCGTGCCCTTGTCGGCGGCGACCACCAGGTACGGATCGTCCTGGTCGTGGCGCACCACCTGCGGCGGCGGCACGATCTTGCCGCCGACGATGTTGTCGGTGATGTCCAGCAGGCCCTGGATGAACAGCTTGTAGCAGGCGATGCCTTCGGCCAGCACCGCGTCGCGGTCGCCGCCGACCGGCGGGCGCTTGCAGAAGAAGCCGCCCTTGGCGCCGACCGGCACGATCACCGTGTTCTTGACCATCTGCGCCTTGACCAGGCCCAGCACCTCGGTGCGGAAGTCCTCGCGCCGGTCGGACCAGCGCAGGCCGCCACGCGCCACCGCGCCGAAGCGCAAGTGCACGCCTTCCACGCGCGGGCCGTACACGAAGATCTCGCGGTACGGACGCGGCTTGGGCAGGTCCGGCACCTTGGCCGAATCCAGCTTGAAGCTGATGCAGTGACCCAGCCCGCCATCGGCGGTGCGCTGGTAGTGGCTGGTGCGCAGGGTCGCCTCGATCACGCCCTTGAAGCTGCGCAGGATGCGGTCCTCGTCAAGGCTGGCGACCTGGTCGAACAGCTTCAGCAACGCGGCCGAGACCGCCTCCAGCTGCGCGTCGCGGCTGCCGCTGCGCGCATCGATCACCGGCTGCAGCGCCTTCAGCGCCGCGGCATCGTCCTTGGCCAGCAGATGCAGTTGCGCCGTCAGCGCGGCCTGTCCCTCGGCGATCTGCGCCTTGCTCTCGTTGCCGGTGGCCGGATCGAAGCGCGCCTCGAACAGCTCCACCAGCAGCCGCGCCAGCAGCGGATAGCGGTTGCAGGTCTCTTCCACGTAAGCCTGCGAGAACGGCACGCCGGTCTGCAGCAGGTACTTGCAGTAGCCGCGCAGCACCGCGACCTGGCGCCAGCTCAGGCTGGCACCGACGATCAGGCGGTTGAAGCCGTCGTTCTCGGCGTCGCCGCGCCAGATCCGCACGAACGCCTCGCACAGCGGCGCGTCGGCAGCGGCCACATCGATGCTGCCGGCCAGCGGCTCGACCTCGAAGTCCTGGATCGACAGCGCGGTGCCGTCGACCACCAGCCGATAAGGACGCTCGGAGATCACCCGCAGGCCCAGGTTCTCCATCATCGGCAGCACGTCCGACAGCGGCAGGTCGTCGTGCTGGCGGTACAGCTTCAGGCGCAGGCTGTCGGCGCCGTCGCGGCGCAGCGCCTGCAGGCTCAGGTGCAGGTCTTCCGGACCGCGCAGCGCGGCCAGGCGCTCGACGTCGCGCGCGGCGATCTGCGCGGTCGACTCCTCGATGTAGCCGGCCGGCAGCGCGCGGCCGTAGCCGGCGGCCAGGCGCAGGCCATCGCGCTCGCCGCAGCTGGCCACCAGCGCCTCGCGCAGGTCGTCGTGCCAGTTGCGCAGCAGGTGCGCCAGGCGCGACTCCAGTTCGGTGGTGTCGAACTCCAGCGCCTCGCCGGGCTTGGGCCGCACGATCATGTGCAGCTGCGCCAGCGGCGATTCGCCCAGCACCACGTTGGAATCGATGTACTCGCCGTGCAGCGCGTCCTTCAGCAAGGCCTCGATGCGCAGGCGCACGTCGGTGTTGAAACGCTCGCGCGGGATGTACACCAGCGCGGAAATGAAGCGGCCGTACTTGTCGCGGCGCAGGAACAGGCGGCTGCGCACCCGCTCCTGCAGGCCCAGAATGCCCATCGCGGTGCGGTACAGCTCTTCCTCGTTGGACTGGAACAGCTCCTCGCGCGGCAGCGTCTCCAGGATATGGCGCAGCGCCTTGCCGCTGTGGCTGCTCGGGGTCAGTTCGGACTTGCGCATCACGTAGTCGAAGCGCTCGCGCACCAGCGGGATCTCCCACGGGCGGCGGTTGTAGGCGCTGGAGGTGAACAGGCCGAGGAAGCGCTGTTCGGCGACGATGCGGCCCTTGGCGTCGAACTCCAGCACGCCGATGTAGTCCATGTAGCCGCTGCGGTGCACCCGCGAGCGCGCATTGGTCTTGGTCAGGATCAGCGCTTCCTTGGTGCCGGACTCGCTGAGACCGTGTGCGGCCAGCGTGCGCACCGGCCGCGCCGGCGACTTGTCCTGCCCGCGCAGCAGACCCAGGCCGCTGTCTTCCAGCGGCGCCAGCACGTCTTCGCCGCCCTGCTTCTCCACGCGGTATTCGCGGTAGCCGAAGAAGGTGAAATGGTCGGCCGCGGCCCAGCGCAGGAATTCCTGCGCCTCGCGCCGGCCCTTGTCGTCCACCGGCAGGCGCCGCGTGGTCAGGTCGTCGGCCAGCGCCAGCATCTTCTCGCGCATGCCGCCCCAGTCGCGCACGATGTTGCGCACCTCGCCGAGGATGCGCCGGATCGCCGCTTCCACCTGCGCCATGTCTTCCGGCGGCTGGCGGTCGATCTCCAGCGCCATCAGCGATTCCGCCTTGCCCTCGCCCACGTTCTCCAGCGTGCCGCCCTTGTCGCGCTGCATGCGCAGCACCGGGTGGCCGAGCACGTGCACGCCGATGCCCAGCTCCGCCAGCGCCATGCTCACCGAGTCGACCAGGAACGGCATGTCGTCGTTGACGATCTGCAGCACCGTGTGCGAGGACTCCCAGCCGTCGTCCTTCAGGTTCGGGTTGAACACCCGCACGTTGACCGTGCCCGGCTTGCGCTTGCGTGCGAACTCCAGCATCGACGCGGCCAGCGCCGCCCACTCCTGCGCGCTGTGGTGGGGGAACTCGTCCTCCTCCATGCGCTTGTAGAACTCCTCGGCGAAGGTCTGCGCCTCCTCCTGGCGCGCGGCCGGATAGCGCTTGCGCAGCGCCGCGAACACCGACGCCAGGCTGAAGGCGCTGGCGGCCGGCGCCGCGTCGATCACCTTGGCGGTCGCCGGCACGGTCGCGGCCAGCCTGGGCGGCGTCGCGGCCTTGCGCGGGGCGGCGGCCTTGGCCGCAGGCTTGTTGGCGGCCGCCTTGGTCTTGGCAGGCGCCTTGGCCGGCTTGGTGGCGGACGGGGTCGCGGAGGTGTGGGTGGCGGCCGAAGATTTGGAACGGGAAGCGGCGTGTTTGGGTTTCATGACGGAGAGCAGCAACGATGCTCGATGGGAAAGCCGGAATTGTACCGGTGCTCCGTTCAACTACCTTGCTGCATCGCAAACCAATGGAGCGGCCGCGGCGACGCGCCAGATCGCGCAAAGCGACCGCAACACCATCATCACGCGGCGGTCACCATGCTTTGCCGGCCACGCTGTTGTCAGCAAGAACACCCCTGTGTCAAGGCTGTTCTAATTCTAAACTGGACGGTATAGTCCACAATCGATGAGCACTCCCCTCGCCTCCGCCGCACAGCGCCAGGCGCGCGACCAGCGCGTGTACGCTGCCGTGCGCGAATTGCTGGCCGAGGAAGGCATGGGCCTGAGCATGGATGCAGTGGCGGCACGTGCCGGCTGCTCCAAGCAGACCCTGTACAGCCGCTACCGCAGCAAGCAGGGTCTGCTGCGGCGGGCGATGCAGGATCACCTCGATCTGGCCACCGCGCACCTGGAGCCGGTGCAGGACGATCTGCGCGGCAGCCTGCTGCGTTTCGCCTGCGAGTACCTGGAACAGCTGTCGGAACCGCGTGTGCTGCAGAGTTGCCAGCTGATCGCCGCCGAGTCGCGGCACTTCCCCGAAGAAGCGCGCGCCATGTTCCGCGACAGCGCCGGCGCGCTGATGCAGCGCCTGAGCGAGCGCCTGCGCGGCGCCATGGCGCGCGGCCAGCTCCGGCATGACGATCCGCACTTCATGGCCGAGCTGCTGTTGAGCATGATCGTCGGCATGGATTTCGAGCGTCAGCGCTTCCACAGCGCGCATCGCGGCGACGCCGCCGCGCAGCGCGCCTGGGCCGAGTTCGCCGTGGACGGCTTCTTGCGCGCGTTCGCCGCCGCCCCTTTTCTTCCTTCTACAAAACCAGACCGGAGTACCACCCGATGACCTCCCCGTTGCGTTCTCTCGCCCTGGCCTGCGCCGTCGTGGTGGTGTTGGCGTCCTGCAAGAAACAGGAGCAGCAGCAGGCCATGCCGCCGCCGGAAGTGGGCGTGCTGCAGGCGCAGCCGCAGACCGTGCCGCTTGAGCGCGAACTGGTCGGCCGCCTGTCCGCGTTCCGCAGCGCCGACGTGCGCGCCCGCGTGCCCGGCGTGCTGGAAAAGCGCCTGTACACCGAAGGCACCGACGTCAAGGAAGGCCAGCCGCTGTTCCAGATCGACCCGGCGCCGCTGCGTGCGACCCTGGCCTCGGCGCAGGGCCAGCTGGCCGCGGCCGAAGCCACCTACGCCAACGCCAAGGCCGCCGCCGCCCGCGCGCGCAGCCTGGCGCCGCAGGCCTACGTGTCCAAGTCCGACCTGGACAACGCCGAGGCCACCGAACGCAGCTCCGCCGCGTCGGTGCAGCAGGCCCGTGCGGCGGTGGAAACCGCGCGTATCAACCTCGGCTACGCCACCGTCACTGCGCCGATCGCCGGCCGCGCCGGCAAGCAGCAGGTCACCGAGGGCGCGCTGGTCGGCCAGGGCGACAGCACGCTGCTGACCACGATCGACCAGCTGGACCCGCTGTACGTCAACTTCTCGATGAGTTCCGACGAACTGGCGCAACTGCGCCAGGCGCAGACCGAAGGCAACGTCGCCCTCAACGCCGAGGACAAGTCCACCGTGCAGATCAAGCTCGGCGACGGCAGCACCTATGCGCATGCCGGCACCCTGGACTTCTCCGGCGCGGCGGTCGACCCGAGCACCGGCTCGGTGACGCTGCGCGCGCTGCTGCCCAATCCGGACCGGGTGCTGCTGCCCGGCGCCTTCGTCAGCTTCTCGGCCAACCTGGGCCAGCGCAAGGACGTGTACCTGATCCCGCAGGCGGCCGTGCTGCGCGACGCCAAGGGCGCCTATGCGCTGGTCGTCGGCAAGGACAGCAAGGTGCTGCGCAAGGACCTGACCACGGTCGGCCAGCAGGGCGACAAGTGGATCGTCAGCGGCGGCCTGCAGAACGGCGACCAGGTCGTGGTCAGCGGCCTGCCCAAGGTCAAGGAAGGCGCACCGGCTGTGGCCAAGCCGTGGGATCCGAATGCCGCCGCCCAGGGCCAGGGCCAGGGCCCGGGTGCCGGCGCAGCGCCCGGCCAGGGTGCCCAGGGCGCTGCGGCGCCGGCCAAGGACGCCGCCCCGGCGCAGGGCGCAGCGCACGGCGATGCGCCGAACGCCGCCTCGCCTTCCGACCAGCCGAAGCAGTAACGGACTCCCCCCATGCCTAAGTTCTTCATCGAACACCCGGTCTTCGCCTGGGTGGTGGCGATCCTGATCTCGCTCAGCGGCGTGATCGCCATCCTCAATCTCGGCGTCGAGTCGTATCCCTCGATCGCCCCACCCCAGGTCACCGTCAACGCCACCTATCCCGGCGCCAGCGCCAGCACCACCGAACGCTCGGTTACCCAGGTCATCGAGCAGCAGCTGACCGGCATCGACCACCTGCTGTACTTCAGCTCGTCGTCGTCCTCCAGCGGCAGCGCCACCATCACCCTGACCTTCGAGACCGGCACCGACCCGGACATCGCCCAGGTGCAGGTGCAGAACAAGGTGTCGCTGGCGACCCCGCGCCTGCCCTCGGAAGTGACCGCGCAGGGCGTGGTGGTGGCCAAGGCCAACGCCGGCTTCCTCAGCGTGATCGCGCTGCGTTCGGACAACCCGTCGATCGACCGCGACGCGCTCAACGACATCGTCGGGTCGCGGGTGCTGGAACAGATCTCGCGCGTGCCCGGCGTCGGCAGCACCCAGCAGTTCGGTGCCGAGTACGCCATGGACATCTGGTTGAACCCGGAGAAGCTGCAGGGTTACCACATGTCCGCCACCGACGTGTACAACGCGATCCGCGCGCAGAACGTGCAGTTCGCCGCCGGCTCGCTCGGTTCGGATCCGGCGCCGCAGGGCCAGTCGTTCACCGCCACGGTCAGCGCCGAGGGCCGCTTCACCTCGCCCGAGCAGTTCGAGAACATCATCCTGCGCGCCGACGGCAACGGCACCGTGGTGCGGCTGAAGGACGTGGCCCGGGTCGCGTTCGGCCCGACCAACTTCGGTTTCGACACCCAGTACAACGGCAAACCGACCGGCGCCTTCGCCATCCAACTGCTGCCGGGCGCCAATGCGCTGAGCGTGTCCGAGGCGGTCAAGGCCAAGATGGACGAGCTGCAGCCCAGCTTCCCGCAGGGCGTCACCTGGTTCACGCCGTACGAGAGCACCACCTTCGTCAAGATCTCGATCGAGGAAGTGGTCAAGACCCTGGCCGAGGCGATCGTGCTGGTGTTCCTGGTGATGCTGGTGTTCCTGCAGAACTTCCGCGCCACCATCATCCCCACCCTGGTCATCCCGGTGGCGCTGCTGGGCACCTTCCTGGGCATGTGGGCGATCGGCTTCACCATCAACCAGCTGACCCTGTTCGCGATGGTGCTGGCGATCGGCATCGTGGTCGACGACGCGATCGTGGTGATCGAGAACGTCGAACGCATCATGTCCGAGGAGCACCTGGCGCCGAAGGCGGCCACGCACAAGGCGATGACCCAGATCACCGGCGCGGTGGTGGCCATCACCGTGGTGCTGGCGGCGGTGTTCATTCCGTCGGCGATGCAGCCCGGCGCGGCCGGCGCGATCTACAAGCAGTTCGCGATCACCATCGCCATGTCGATGGCGTTCTCCGCCTTCCTGGCGCTGAGCTTCACCCCGGCGCTGTGTGCGGCGTTCCTCAAGCCCACCCACAACGACAACCCGAACTGGGTCTACCGCACCTTCAACAAGTACTACGACAAGCTGGCGCACCGCTACGTCGGCGCGGTGGGCAACACCATCCGCCGCGCGCCGCGCTGGATGGCGGTGTTCGCCCTGCTGGTGGTGCTGTGCGGCTTCCTGTTCACGCGCATGCCGGGCAGCTTCCTGCCGGAAGAGGACCAAGGCTTCGCGCTGGCGATCGTGCAGCTGCCGCCGGGTGCGACCAAAACCCGCACCAACGAGGTGTTCGCGCAGATGCGCGGCGTGCTGCAGCAGCAGAAGGCGGTCGAAGGCATGCTGCAGGTGGCCGGCTTCAGCTTCCTGGGCCGCGGCGAGAACGTGGGCATGGGCTTCATCCGGCTCAAGCCCTGGGACGAGCGCGACATCGCCGCCGGCGACCTGATCCAGCAGTTGAACGGGATGTTCTACGGCATCAAGGACGCGCAGATCTTCGTGGTCAACCTGCCCACGGTGAACGGCCTGGGCCAGTTCGGCGGCTTCGACATGTGGCTGCAGGACCGCAGCGGCCAGGGCGAGGAAGCCCTGCTGCAGGCACGCAACATCGTGCTCGGCAAGGCCGCGCAGCGCCAGGACACCCTGGCCGGCGTGCGTCCGAACGGCCTGGAGAACTCGCCGCAGCTGCAGTTGAAGGTGGACCGCGTGCAGGCGCAGTCGATGGGCCTGTCGGTCAACGACATCTACCAGTCGATCCAGCTGATGCTGGCGCCGGTGTACGTCAACGACTTCTTCTACGAAGGCCGCATCAAGCGCGTCAACATGCAGGCCGACGCGCCGTTCCGCACCGGTCCGGAGTCGCTGCGCAACTTCTACGTGCCCAGCAGCACTGCCTCCGATAGCAGCGGCCTGCCGCAGATGATCCCGCTGAGCACGGTGGTGAGCTCGGACTGGATCTACAGCTCGCCGTCGCTGAGCCGCTACAACGGCTACTCGGCGATCAACATCGTCGGCAACCCGGCGCCGGGCGGCAGTTCCGGCCAGGCGATGAGCGCGATGGAGGACATCGTCAACAACGACCTGCCGCCGGGCTTCGGCTTCGACTGGAGCGGCATGTCGTACCAGGAAATCATCGCCGGCAACACCGCCACGCTGCTGCTGGTGCTGTCGATCGTGGTGGTGTTCCTGTGCCTGGCGGCGCTGTACGAAAGCTGGTCGATCCCGGTGTCGGTGCTGCTGGTGGTGCCGATCGGCGTGCTCGGCGCGGTGGCGTTCTCGCTGCTGCGTGGCCTGCCCAACGACATCTACTTCAAGATCGGCCTGATCACGGTGATCGGCCTGGCCGCCAAGAACGCGATCCTGATCGTCGAGTTCGCGGTGGAGCAGCGGGCGATGGGCAAGACCCTGCGCGAGGCCGCGGCCGAGGCGGCGCACCTGCGTTTCCGTCCGATCCTGATGACCTCGTTCGCCTTCATCCTCGGCGTGCTGCCGATGGCGATCTCCACCGGCGCCGGCGCCAACGCCCGCCACGCCATCGGTACCGGCGTGATCGGCGGCATGCTGTTCGCCACCGTGCTGGGCGTGCTGTTCATCCCGCTGTTCTTCGTGATGGTGCGGCGCATGCTCGGCGACAAGCTGGACGAGCCGTCGAAGGAGTTCACCCAGATGCAGGAAGCCGGCCTGGCGCGGCATCAGCCGGATCGCTGAGGCGCCGGGATGAGCAGCCATTCGGCTGCTGAAAAGCCAGGGATTCGGGAGTGGGGATTGGTGAATCCTCCTCTCGGACTTGATCCTTCCGCCTTGTAGAGGCAAACAAAGAGCGGCCGCAAGGCCGCTTTTTGTTGTCCGGGAATCTGGTCGGGAAGCGCGACCCAACACCCCATGCAGGCGGAGCGCTCCTTGAAGGCTGAGCGCTCCTTGTGGGAGGAACTTCAGTCCCGACGCATTGCAGCCAGACGCCGCTTATGCCTTTCCACACAAGGAAAAAAAGCGGCCCTGCGGCCGCTTTTTCCCTAGATCCTCAAGCGAGTCGGGATCCGGCAATCCCCACTCCCGGCCTCACCGCAACCCGGTCTCGTTACGCGCGATCACCAGGCGCTGGATCTCGCTGGTGCCCTCGTAGATCTCGGTGATCTTGGCATCGCGGAAGTAGCGCTCCAGCGGCATCTCCTTGGAATAGCCCATGCCGCCGTGGATCTGCACCGCCTGGTGGGTGATCCACATCGCCGCCTCGGAGGCGGTCAGCTTGGCCACCGAGGCCTCGGTGGTGAAGCGCTGGCCCTGCCCCTTCAGCCAGGCCGCGCGCAAGGTCAGCAGCAGCGCCGCGTCCAGCTTGCACTTCATGTCGGCGATCTTGGCCTGGGTCATCTGGAACGCGCCGATCGGCGAACCGAACGCCTTGCGCTCCTTCACGTACTCCAGGGTCGCCTCGTAGGCGGCGCGGGCCAGGCCGATCGCCTGCGAGGCGATGCCGATGCGGCCGGCGTCGAGCACGCTCATCGCGATCTTGAAGCCCTCGCCCGGCGTGCCCAGCACCTCGTCGGCGCTGGCCACGTAGTCCTGGAACTCGATCTCGCAGGTGGCCGAGGCGCGGATGCCCAGCTTGGGCTCGGTCTTGCCGCGGTGGAAGCCGGGCTTGTCGGTGTCGACCACGAAGGCGGTGATGCCGCGCGCGCCCTTGTCCGGCTCGCTCATCGCGAACAGCACGATGTACTTGGCGACCGGGCCGGAGGTGATCCAGCTCTTCTTGCCGTTGATGACGAAGCTGCCGTCGTCCTGGCGCACCGCGCGGCACCGCATCGCGGTGGCGTCGGAGCCGGACTGCGGCTCGGTCAGCGCGAAGGCGCCGATCTCGCGGCCCTCGGCGATGGCGCGCACATACTTCTGCTTCTGTTCCTCGTTGCCGTTCTTGAGGATGCCGGCGCAGAACAGCGAGTTGTTGACCGACATGATGGTCGAATGCGCCGCATCGCCAGCGGCGATCTCGACCATCGCCAGCACATAGGCGATCGGGTCCATGCCGGCGCCGCCGTACTCTTCCGGCACCTCGATGCCCATCAGCCCGTTCTCGCCCAGCAGGCGGATGTTCTCCAGCGGGAATTCGCCGGCACGGTCGTGGTGCTCGGCGCTGGGGGCGATGCGCTCCTGGGCGATGCGCCGCGCCACGTCCTGGATCATCAATTGCTCTTCGGTAAAGCTGAAATCCACGTCGAACCCCTCCCGGGCATATTGGTCCGGCCATTGTAGCCGTGCCGACCATACGCCGGCGTGTGCAACTTGACCGGAACCGCCGCGCGGACCAAAATATCTCTATATCGCGATAGGAAGATATTTATGGATCTGGAGGACTGGTCGTCCCGGCTGAAGGTCTTCGCCGACGCCACCCGCGTGCGCCTGCTGGCACTGCTGGAACAGGAGGAGCTGACCGTGGCCGAGTTGTCGGCCATCACCCGCCTGGCGCAGCCGCGGGTCTCGACCCACCTGGCCAAGCTCAAGGAGGCCGGGCTGGTGCGCGACCGCCGCGCCGGCGTGTCGGCCTATTATCGCTTCGACGAGACCCTGCTGGATCCGGCCCAGCGCGCGCTGTGGCTGGCGCTGAGCACCGGCAGCGACGACCCGCTGCTGCGCCAGGACGCCGAGCGCGTGGCCGCGGTGCTGGCCAACCGCGCCGCCGACCAGAACTGGGCCGACTCGGTGGCCGGCGACATGGAGCGCCACTATTCGCCGGGCCGCACCTGGGAAGCGCTGGCGCGCACCGCCCTGCCGCTGCTGGAGACCGGCGACGTGCTCGACATCGCCTCCGGCGACGGCGTGCTGGCCGAACTGGTGGCGCCGCACGCACGCCGCTACGTCTGCATCGACACCAGCGCACGGGTGGTGGCCGCGGCCAGCGAACGCCTGCGCCGGCTCGGGAATGTGGAAGTGCGCGAGGGCGACATGCATGCCCTGCCCTTCGCCGATGCCAGCTTCGATCTGGTGGTGATGATGCATGCCCTGACCTATGCGACCAAGCCGGCGCAGGCGGTCTGCGAATCGGCGCGGGTGCTGCGCCCAGGCGGCCGCCTGCTGCTGTGCAGCCTGGCGCGCCACGAGCACAAGGCCGCGGTGCAGGCCTACGGCCACGTCAACCTCGGCTTTTCGGCCAAGGAACTGCGCAAGTTCGTCGGCAAGGCCGGGCTCGAAGTCTCCAGCCTGGAAACCGTGACCCGCGAGAAGCGCCCGCCGCACTTCGAAGTGATTTCGTTGATTGCGGGGAAGCCGGGAATCGGGAGTGGGGAA
>NZ_NMPP01000039.1:0-46833 GCF_009192885.1 Xanthomonas sp. LMG 12462
CTCCCTCCGGGAGAGGGGTTGGGGTGAGGGTCCGGCACCAAGCGCAGCGTCAGACCGCCAACTGCTCAGCCATCCAACGGCAGACAGTGCTCCACCACCAGTTGCACCGCATCGCCGCCGCGGTAGTCGTCGGCGACCAGCCGATAGGCGATGTGCACGCGGCGGCCCGGTTCGCGGCCGTGCCAGCCGTTGAAGTGGATCGCGTTCAAGGGCGCGGCACGGCCAGGACAGCGCAGGCTCAGCTTGACGTGGCGCTCCTTCAGCACGCGCCACTGCAGCACCTCGAATTCGCCATCGAACAGCGGCTCGGGGAAGCCCTGCCCCCATGGCCCACCCTGGCGCAGCGCCTCGGCATGGCGATGGTCGAGTTCGTGCGGTTCCAGCGCGCCGTCGCTGAGCAGTTCGGCCTGCAGCAGTTCCGCATCCAGGCTGGCCAGCGCATGCGCGCGGAACACCTCTTCGAACTCGGCCAGCGCGTCCTGCGGCAGGCTCAGGCCCGCGGCCATGGCATGGCCGCCGAACTTCTCCATCAGGCCCGGCCGCTGCGCCTCCACCGCCGCCATCGCGTCGCGGATGTGGAAGCCGGGAATCGAACGCGCCGAGCCGCGCAACTGGGTGCTGCCCGGCTCGGCCGGGGCGAAGGCGATCACCGGCCGATGCAGGCGGTCCTTCATCTTCGAGGCGACCAGGCCGATCACGCCGGGATGCCACTGCGCATCGAACAGGCATACCGCCACCGGCGGCTGCTCGGGCGCGGCCAGCAGCGCCTGCGCCACCACCGCTTCGGCCTCGTCGGTCATCTGCTGCTGCACGGCGCGGCGCTCGGCGTTGATCTCTTCCAGCGTCGCGGCGATCGTGCGCGCCTGTTGCGGGTCCTCGCACAGCAACAACTCGATGCCCAGGGCCATATCCTCGAGCCGGCCGGCGGCGTTGAGCCGCGGCGCCAGGGCGAAGCCGATGTCGCTGGCGCTGAGCCGCGCCGGGTCGCGGCCGCTGGCTTCGATCAGGGCGCGCAGGCCGAGGCAACCTTCGCCACGCTGCAACCGGCGCAAACCGGCCGAGACCAGCGCGCGGTTGTTGGGATCCAGCGGCACCAGGTCGGCGACGGTGCCGACCGCGACCAGGTCCAGCAGCACACTCAGGTCCGGCGGTGCCGCCGCGAACGCGCCGCGCACGCGCAGGTGCCGGCGCAAGGCCAACAGCACGTAGAAGATCACGCCGACGCCGGCCAGCATCTTGCTCGGGAAGGCGTCGCCGGCCAGGTTCGGATCGACGATGGCGTCGGCCGGCGGCAAGGCCGGACCCGGCAGATGGTGGTCGGTGACCAGCACCTGCCAGCCCAGCGCCTTGGCCGCGGCGACGCCGGCATGGCAGGCGATGCCGTGGTCCACCGTGACCAGCAGGTCCGGCTGCAACGGCGCCAGTTCCGCGACCAGCGCCGGCGACAGCCCGTAGCCATGGACCATGCGGTTGGGCACCGCGTGCAGCACCTGCGCGGCGCCGAGCAGGCGCAGCCCGCGCACCGCCACTGCACAGGCGGTGGCGCCGTCGCAGTCGAAATCGCCGACCACCAGGATGCGCTTGCCCGACGAGATGGCTTCGGCCAGCAATTCCACTGCGGCGTCGATGCCGCTCAGCGCATCCGGCGGCAGCAACTGCGCCAACTTGGGCTGCGCCATGCCACTGTCGTGCGCGCCGCGCGCGGCGTAGATGCGCCGCAGCAGCGGCAAGGTCGCCTCGTGCCACGGGCCGGCCGCGGCCGCCGCGGGCCGCCGCACGATGCGCGCGCTGGAACTCATGCGTCCAGGCGCGACAGCGGTCGCCGCCACAGGCGCCAGCGTTGCGCGGGGGCGATGCGGAAACAGGTGCCGTCCTCGAAATCCAGTTGCAGCTGCTGCAACTCGCCGTCGCGCAGCGCCTGCAGCAGCGGCTGCACCACCTCGCCGACGAACTGCTCGGGCGCGCGCAACTGACGCAGGTCGACCAGCGCATCGACCCGCGGCGCCTGCGCATCGGCGACGCCGGCGGCCTGGGCCAACGCGCGCAACAGCGGATCGCGGCTGCGCACCTGCGCATGCGCAGTGCCGACGGTGGCCGGCAGGCGGCCGCCGCCCCAGAACCACAGCGAATTGATCGCCGGCTGGCCGTGGGCGACGCGTTCGCGGTTCCAGGGATGCTGGTGCAGCACAATCTGCACTTCGGTCAGCAGGGCACGCCAGCGGCGCGCGTCCTCGCCCTGCGGCAGATGATCGAACAGGTCCGCGCCGAGCACCTGCGCCGGTGCCGCGAACACAGGCAGCACACTGTCGGCCGGCAGGCGCAGGTACCAGCGGGTCGGATCGGGCGCGTCCAGGGTCAGCCCGCTCTCGGCGAACACGCCCTGGACCGCCGGCAACAGCGCGTCCAGGTCCACCGCGTCGAGCGGCAGCATGTCGCCATGCGCCATCAGCCGTGCGCCCTGCATGTCCGGCACCACGTAGGCGGGATCGGCGCGCAGCCACAGGCCGTCGCCGGCATCGCCAGCGTCCAGTTGGCGGGTCAGCGCCGCGGCCGGCAGCGATGCTTCCGCCAGCACGAAATGGCGGCGCAACTGCGCCTCGCCGCCGGGCGCGGCCTGCGTGCGGTCGGCGCGGCCGAACGCGCGCGCCACCTCGCCGGCCAGCACGGCGCCGGCCAGGCGGACCCGCTCCGGCAACAGCAAGGTGGCGACCGCCATCGGATCAGCCGACGTAGGCGACGCTGACGATCTCGTACTCGCGGCGTCCGGCCGGGGCGTCGATGCTGACGCTGTCGCCTTCCATCTTGCCGATCAGCGCACGCGCCAGCGGCGAGGAGATCGCGATCAGGCCCAGCTTGATGTCCGCTTCGAGGTCGCCGACCAGCTGGTAGCGCTTCTCTTCGTCGGTCTCCACATCGGCCAGGGTCACGGTGGCGCCGAACACCACCTTGCTGCCGACCGCCAGCTTGCTGACGTCGATGACCTCGGCGTGCGACAGCTCGCTTTCCAGCTGCTTGATGCGGCCTTCGATGAAGCCCTGCTGCTCGCGCGCGGCGTGGTACTCGGCGTTCTCCTTGAGGTCGCCGTGCGCACGCGCCTCGGCGATCGCGGTGATGACCTCGGGACGCTTGACCGACTTCAGGTGATCCAGTTCCTCGCGCAACCGCTGCGCGCCTTGCATGGTGATCGGGGCTCTCACGCTTCCAGCTCCTTGTGCAGTTCCTGCAGCGCCCAGACCGGACCGGTGCCGCGGAATTCCAGTGAATGCACCAGCGCACGCGCGCCGGCGACCGTGGTCGAATAGGTGACGCGATGCTGCAGGGCTTCGCGGCGGATCGAGAACGAGTCGGAGATCGCCGCCCGGCCCTCGGTGGTGTTGACGATATACACGATTTCGCCGTTCTTGATCAGATCGACGATGTGCGGGCGGCCCTCGGCGACCTTGTTCACCTGCTCGCACTGCAGGCCGTGCTGCTGCAGCCAGGCGCAGGTGCCGCGGGTGGCGACCAGGGTGTAGCCGCGCTCGACCAGCGCCTGCGCCACCGGCAGCACGCGCTGCTTGTCCGGATCGCGCACCGACACGAAGGCCTTGCCCAGCGGCGGCGCCTTGATGCCGCCGGCTTCCTGCGCACGCGCGAACGCCGCGCCGAAGCTGCGGCCCACGCCCATCACCTCACCGGTGGAACGCATCTCCGGGCCGAGGATCGGATCGACGCCCTGGAACTTGGCGAACGGGAAGATCGCCTCCTTCACCGAGTAGTAGTCGGGCACGATCTCCTTCAGCGCGCCCTGCTCGGCCAGAGTCTTGCCGGCCATGCAGCGCGCGGCGATCTTGGCCAGCGGCACGCCGATCGCCTTGGACACGAACGGCACGGTACGCGAGGCGCGCGGATTCACTTCCAGCAGGTAGACGATGTCGTCGCCGGCATCGTTGACCTGCACCGCGAACTGGGTGTTCATCAGCCCGACCACGTTCAGCGCCTTGGCCAGTTCGACCACCTGGCGGCGCAGCTCGGTCTGGGTAGCCGGCGACAGCGAGTACGGCGGCAGCGAGCAGGACGAATCGCCCGAATGCACGCCGGCTTCCTCGATGTGCTCCATCACGCCGCCGATCAGCACCTGGCCGCTGTGGTCGGCGATGATGTCCACGTCCACTTCCACCGCGTTGTCGAGGAAGCGATCCAGCAGCACCGGCGAATCGTTGGAGACCTTGACCGCATCGCGCACGTAGCGCGCCAGGTCGGATTCGCCGTAGACGATTTCCATCGCGCGGCCGCCGAGCACGTAGCTCGGGCGCACCACCAGCGGATAGCCGATCTCGCGCGCCAGCACCAGCGCCTCGTCGGCGTTGCGGGCGATACGGTTCGGCGGCTGCTTCAGGCCCAGCTTGTCGACCAGCTGCTGGAAGCGCTCGCGGTCCTCGGCCAGGTCGATCGAGTCCGGCGAGGTCCCGATCACCGGCACGCCGTTGGCTTCCAGCGCGCGCGCCAGCTTCAGCGGGGTCTGCCCGCCGTACTGCACGATCACGCCCTTGGGCTGCTCCAGCTCGACGATCTCCAGCACGTCTTCCAGGGTCAGCGGCTCGAAGTACAGGCGATCGGAGGTGTCGTAGTCGGTGGACACGGTCTCCGGATTGCAGTTGACCATGATGGTCTCGTAACCGTCCTCGCGCAGCGCCAGCGCCGCGTGCACGCAGCAGTAGTCGAACTCGATGCCCTGGCCGATGCGGTTGGGGCCGCCGCCGAGGATCATGATCTTGTCGCGATTGCTGGGCGCGGCCTCGCACTCGTCCTCGTAGGTCGAGTACAGGTAGGCGGTGCTGGTGGCGAACTCCGCCGCGCACGAGTCAACGCGCTTGTACACCGGGCGCACCTTGTGCGCGCGACGCAGCGCGCGCACCGCGGCCTCGTTGGTGCCGCACAGCTCGGCCAGACGCGCATCGGAGAAGCCGGCGCGCTTGAGCGTGCGCAGGCGCTTGGCGTCCAGCGCGCCGAGGCCGTCGGCGGCCAGCTGCGCTTCCTGCGCGATCAGGTCTTCCATCTGGTCCAGGAACCAGGGATCGATGAACGACAGCGCGTGCACCTGCTCCACGCTCATGCCGGCGCGGAAGGCGTCGGCGACGTAGAACAAGCGCTCCGGACCGGGCGCCTTCAGCTCGCGCTTGAGCGTGGCCAGGTCGTCCTCGCTGCTCAGGTCCAGCCCGGTCGGGTCCAGCCCGATCTTGCCGGTCTCCAGGCCGCGCAGGGCCTTCTGCAGCGATTCGGAGAAGGTGCGGCCCATCGCCATCACCTCGCCCACCGACTTCATCTGCGTGGTCAGGCGCGCGTCGGCCTGCGGGAACTTCTCGAAGGCGAAGCGCGGGATCTTGGTGACCACGTAGTCGATCGACGGCTCGAACGAGGCCGGGGTCAGCCCGCCGGTGATCTCGTTCTTCAGTTCGTCCAGGGTGTAGCCCACCGCCAGCTTGGCCGCGACCTTGGCGATCGGGAAGCCGGTGGCCTTGGAGGCCAGCGCCGAGGAGCGCGACACGCGCGGGTTCATCTCGATCACCACCACGCGGCCGGTCTGCGCGTTGATGCCGAACTGCACGTTGGAACCGCCGGTGTCCACGCCGATCTTGCGCAGCACCGCGATCGACGCATCGCGCAGGCGCTGGTATTCCTTGTCGGTGAGGGTCTGCGCCGGTGCCACGGTGATCGAGTCGCCGGTGTGCACGCCCATCGGGTCCAGGTTCTCGATCGAGCAGACGATGATGCAGTTGTCCGCGGTGTCGCGGACCACTTCCATCTCGAACTCCTTCCATCCCAGCACCGACTCCTCGACCAGCACTTCGCTGGTCGGCGACAGTTCCAGGCCGCGGCCGACGATTTCGATCAGCTCTTCGCGGTTGTAGGCGATGCCGCCGCCGCTGCCGCCGAGGGTGAAGCTGGGGCGGATGATGGTCGGGTAGCCGACCGTGGCCTGGATCTCCAGCGCCTCTTCCAGGGTGTGCGCCACTGCCGCCTTCGGGCATTCCAGGCCGATCTCGCCCATCGCCACGCGGAACAGCTCGCGGTCCTCGGCCATGCGGATGGCCTCGCGCTTGGCGCCGATCAGCTCGACGCCGTACTTCTCCAGCACGCCGTGGTCGGCCAGGTCCAGCGCGCAGTTCAGCGCGGTCTGCCCGCCCATCGTCGGCAGCAGCGCGTCAGGCTTTTCCTTGGCGATGATCTTCTCGACCGTCTGCCAGTTGATCGGCTCGATGTACACGGCGTCGGCCATGTTCGGGTCGGTCATGATCGTGGCCGGGTTGCTGTTGACCAGCACCACGCGGTAGCCCTCGTCGCGCAGCGCCTTGCACGCCTGCGCGCCGGAGTAGTCGAACTCGCAGGCCTGGCCGATGACGATCGGGCCGGCGCCGATGATGAGGATGGTTTGGAGGTCGGTGCGCTTGGGCATGGGGGATTCTCAGTAGAGGCGGTCCTGCCACGCCGCAGGGGCGCGCCAGGTGATCTGATCGGGCGAACGCGCATCGATCGCGCCATGGTCGACCGCGGCGCGAACCTCGCGCTGCATCGCGGCCCAACTGCTGGCGGTGGCGCCGATGCGCGCGCCGATCCGGTTGTTGTGGGCGTCCATCGCCCGGCTGGCGTTGCCGTGGCCGTCGCGCTCCATGACCGCCGTGACCCAGTCCACGCAGCGCGGCGACAGGGTGTAGGCGACCACGGCGCTGGCCAGGCTGTGGCGGTACGCATCGGCCGGGCCGTCGCGTCCGCCCGGCAAGCCGGCGCTGAGCCACTGCGGATACACCGCGCCCAGCACGAAGGCCGGATACGCGGCGAGCACCAGCAACGCCGTGGCCGGCCACCGCCAGCGGCGGGTCGGCGACGGCATGGCCGGCGCTGCGGCCATCAGGCGGCGGCCGCCATCAGCGCGGTGAAGCGATCGAACAGCGGCGCCACGTCGCGCGGACCCGGCGAAGCTTCCGGATGGCCCTGGAAGCTGAAGGCCGGCGCGTCGGTGAGCGCGATGCCCTGGTTGCTGCCGTCGAACAGCGAGCGATGGGTGACGCGCACGTTGGCCGGCAAGGTCGCCTCGTCCACCGCGAAGCCGTGGTTCTGCGAGGTGATCATCACCCGGCCGCTGTCCAGGTCCTGCACCGGATGGTTGGCGCCGTGGTGGCCGTGGCCCATCTTCAGGGTCTGCGCGCCGGCGGCCAGCGCCAGCAGTTGGTGGCCCAGGCAGATGCCGAAGGTCGGGATCTTGCGCGCCAGCAGTTCCTTGATCGCGGCGATCGCGTAGTCGCACGGCGCCGGGTCGCCGGGGCCGTTGGACAGGAACACGCCGTGCGGGTTCATCGCCAGCACCTCGGCGACCGGCGTCTGCGCCGGCACCACGGTCACCTCGCAGCCGCGCTCGGCGAGCATGCGCAGGATGTTGTGCTTGACCCCGTAGTCGTAGGCGACGACCTTGAATTTGGGCTCAGCCGTGACGAAGGCGTTGCTGTCCAGGTCGAGCTGGCCGTCGCGCCAGGGATAGGACTTGTCGGTGGAGACCACCTTGGCCAGATCCATGCCCTTCAGCCCCGGGAACTTGCGTGCCGCGTCCAGCGCGGTGTCCACATTGACCTCACCGGCCATCAGCGCGCCGTTCTGCGAGCCCTTCTCGCGCAGGATGCGGGTCAGCTTGCGGGTGTCGATGCCGGCGATGGCGACCACGCCGCGCTGGATCAGCCAGTCCGGCAACGCCACTTGGTTGCGCCAGTTGCTGGGGCGGCGCGGCACGTCGCGCACGATCAGGCCGGCCGACCAGACCTGGGCGGCCTCGTCGTCCTGGTCGGTGCAGCCGGTGTTGCCAATATGCGGATAGGTCAGCGTGACCAGTTGGCGGGCGTAGGAGGGATCGGTGAGGATCTCCTGGTAGCCGGTCATGGCGGTGTTGAACACCACTTCGCCGACGGACAGGCCGGCAGCGCCTACGGATTCGCCCTCGAACACGGTGCCGTCTTCAAGGACAAGGATTGCGGGTTGAGTCACGGGGTTCGCCTTGGGGAGAGAGGAACCCTGCCCCACCAACTTGCAGGCTGCAAGAAACCGCGGACTCGGCGCTTCTCCGGGTCCGTGGCGATGGGTAACAGGCGAGCGAGAATTGTACCGGCGCGGGGCGGTCCGCGCCAGCCGTTTATGTGAAAACCGCGTTCAGCCGAGCAGGTCGCGCAGCCGATAGGCCCCGGGCGCGCGCCCCGGCAGGCGCGCGGCGGCATGCAACGCGCCGCGGGCGAAGATGTCGCGGTTGCTGGCGCGGTGCACCAGTTCGACCCGCTCGCCGAGTCCGGCGAACTGCACCAGGTGTTCGCCGACGATGTCGCCGGCACGCAGGCTGGCGTAGCGCGGGGTCGCGCCGCCGTGCGCGGCCGCGTCGCCGAGGGTGAGCGCGGTGCCGGAGGGCGCGTCCTGCTTGTGCACGTGGTGGGATTCGACGATGTCGCAGTCCCAGCCCGGCAGCGCCGCGGCGGCGCGCTCGACCAGATCGTGCAGCACCGCCACCCCCAAGCTGAAGTTCGAGGCCCAGATCAGCGGAATGCGTTCGGCGGCGGCGGCCAGCGCCTGCCGCTGCGCGTCCTCCAGTCCGGTGGTGCCGGACACCAGCGCCGCACCGCGCGCGGTGCACAGGGCCAGCACCGGGTCGAAGCCCTGCGGCAGGCTGAAATCGATCGCCACGTCGAAGGCCGGCACGCCGCCCAGTTCGGCTGCGGCGAAGTACGGCACGCCGTCGATCACCCGCTGCGCCGGCGCGCGCCGCACCACCGCGGCCACAACTTGCAGCGCCGGGTCCTGCGCGGCCAGCCGCAACAACGCCTGGCCCATCCGGCCGGACGCACCATGGATCAACACACGCAGCGGAGAAGTCGTCATCGGCACAAGGCTAGCGGTTTGCGCGCGGGTGCGACAGAGGGCGCGCGCGCCCGAGACGCAAGCGTCCCACGCGCCACCTCGGACGTGGCGATGCTTCCCTCGTCGGGGCTGAAGCCCCTCCCACAGGGGCGTGGCGGCACTGGAAGCGACAAAAAAGCCGCCGGGCGAGGCACCTGGCACCTGCCAAGAGACATCGCAGCCGATCGGACACCCCCTGTGGGAGCGGCTTCAGCCCCCGACGCATTGCACCGACCCAATCGGGCATGCACCTGTCGACGCCATCGCTCCCGCCAAGAGGGGAGCACACTCGCCGGATCGATCAACCGCCTTACTCGGCTGCCGCCTGCCCCAGCAAGCGCTTGTCCCAATCCTACACCGCACGCTGCGCCAGGCGCCGCTCGAACAGGATGCGCCAGTTCGGCACCAGCGGCAGCGCCAGCACCTCCTGCAATTGCGCCGGGTCGATCTCGCGCCGGTACAGCAGGCCGACCAGCCGCGCCAGCGGCCACTGCGGATACGGACGCTCCAGCAACTCCAGGCGATCGCCGGCGGCGACCTCGCCGGGCTGCAGCACGCGGTAGTACCAGCCGGTGCGGCCGCTGTCCTGCACGCGCCGCGCCAGCGCGGCCACGCCGAACCGGTCGGACAGCTTCCAGCACGGCTGCCGCGACTGCGACACCTCGACCACGGCCGTCCCCAGGCGCAGCCTGTCGCCCAGGCACAGGTCGGCTTCGGTCACCCCGCTACTGCTGAGGTTCTCGCCGAACGCGCCCGGCGCGTCCAGCAAGGCATGTGCGCCGAGTTCCTCGCGCCAGGCCGGGTAGTGATCGCGCGGGTAATGGTGCAAGGCCTTGTCGGGACCGCCATGCACGCGGCGGTCGCCCTGCTCGTCCAGCTCCAGCCCCTCCGGGCCGATGCGCAGGCGTCCGTCCTGGGGCCGCTTGTCGATCGCGCTGCGGCTGCCTGGGCGGGTGAACGCCTGCGCGCGGCCGACCAGGACCGCGTCGATGGTCCAGGACGCGACGGCGGCATCGGACGACGTCATCGACGGAGGCGACGCCGGACTCAGGCCGTCGCCCGCCGGTGCGCAGCGACCTCGTCCTGCAGCAGCGCACCGAGGATGCGCACGCCGGTCTCGATGCGTTCGGCCGGCACGGTCACGAACGACAGCCGCAGGGTATTGCGCTGCGGCGCGACCGCGAAGAACGGCGCGCCCGGCACGAAGGCCACGTTGCGCTCGATCGCCTTGCTCAGCAGCGCGCCGCCGTCCATGCCCTCCGGCAGTTCGACCCAGATGAACATGCCGCCGGCCGGGCGGTTCCAGCGCACCTGCGCCGGGAAGTACTTGGCCAGGGCGGCCAGCATCTGCTCGCAACGGCTGGCGTACAGCGCACGGATGCCGGGAATATGCGCATCCAGGAAGCCGTCCTGCACCGCCTCGTAGACGATGCGCTGACTGAACGAGGGGGTGTGCAGGTCGGCCGCCTGCTTGGCCTGCACCAGCTTGGCATGCACCGCCTCCGGCGCGACCACATAGCCCAGGCGCAAGCCGGGCGCGAACACCTTGGAGAACGAGCCCATGTAGATGGCGCCATCCGGGTTCATCGACAGCAGGCTCGGCAGCGTGTCGCCGCTGTAGCACAGCTCGCCGTAGGGATCGTCCTCGACGATGGGCACGCCGGCCGCGGCCGCACGCGCTACCAGCGCCTGGCGCCGGTGCAGCGGCAGGCGCCGTCCGGTCGGATTCTGGAAGTTCGGCAGCACGTACATGAAGCGCGCGCCGGCCAGCTGCGCATCGTCCAGCGCGTCCACCACCACGCCGTCGTCGTCCGACTGCATCGCCGCGAACGCCGGCTGGAACAGCGAGAACGCCTGCAGCGCGCCGAGATAGCTGGGCGTTTCCACCAGCACCTTGCTGCCTTCGTCGATGAACACCTTGCCGAGCAGGTCCAGGCCCTGCTGCGAACCGGTGGTGATCAGCACCTGGCTGGGACGGATGTGGGCGCCGTCGCGGCTCAGCCGCGCCGCGACCCATTCGCGCAGCAACAAATAGCCTTCGGTCGGGCCGTACTGCAGCGCCGCCTGTGGCGCGTCGCGCAGCACCTTGTCGCAGGCCTCGCGCATGCGCTCGACCGGGAACGTGTCCGGCGACGGCAGGCCGCCGGCGAAGGAGATCACTTCTGGCCGTTCGGTGACCTTGAGGATTTCGCGGATCGCCGAACTGGTCAGCGCCTGCGCACGGCGGGAGAACTGGAATGGGCTGGTCATCGGCATAGGATAGTCGCCGCCATCGCGACGCGCATGTGCGGCGCACAAGCGATGCGCCGGCCAGCAACGGGCGACGCGACTCAGTGCCGCCGCGGCGGCGTCGGCCCGCAGCCGTCGCAGCCGCCGCAGGCGCCTGCACCGGCGCTGGCCGGCGGTGCGATGCGCCGCCCCAGCGCCTGCAGCCAGGCCGCCCGGCCGGGCTTGAGCAGGCATAGTGCGAGCGCGCCGCGCAGCTTGCGCGCGGCGCCCGGGAACTGCTTCTTCAACACCACCCAGGCACTGACCAGCACCGCCAGCGCGATCACCAGGTACTGCAGCAGCAGCGAGGCGCTCATCTCAGCTGGCTCCCAGCGCCACCGCGACCTGGTAGGTGACCAGCGAGGCCAGATACGCCAGCGCGAACAGATAGAACGCGGCGAAGCTCATCTGCTTCCACGAGTTGGTCTCGCGCTTGATCGTGGCCAGGGTGGAAATGCACATCGGCGCGTAGATGTACCAGACCAGCAGCGACAGCGCGGTGGCCAGCGACCAGCCGTCGTGGATCAGCGGCGACAGCGCCTGGGCGGCGGCATCGTCGTCGGCCGCCGACAGCGCGTAGACCGTCGCCAGCGACGACACCGCCACCTCGCGCGCGGCCAGACCGGGGATCAGCGCGATACAGATCTGCCAGTTGAAGCCCAGCGGCGAGAACACCGTGGTCATGGCGTGGCCGATGCGGCCGGCGAAGCTGTAGTCGATCGCCGGCAGGGTGGCGTCGGCCGGCGGCGCCGGAAAGTTCAGCAGGAACCACAGCAGGATGGTCAACGCCAGGATGATGCCGCCGACGCGCTTGAGGAAGATCGCCGCGCGCTCCCACAGGCCCAGCGCCAGATCGCGCAGGTGCGGCACGCGGTAGGACGGCAGTTCCAGCAGCAGCGGATGCTCGCCCTTGTCGCGACGCCACTTCTTCATCGTCCACGACACCGCCAAACCACTGACGATCGCTGCCACGTACAGGCCAAACAACACCAGGCCCTGCTGATTGAGCACGCCCCACACCTGCTTCTGCGGCACAAACGCGGCGATCAGCAAGGTGTACACCGGCAGCCGCGCCGAACAGGTCATCAGCGGCGCCACCAGAATGGTCGCCAGGCGATCGCGCGGGTCCTGGATGCTGCGCGTGGACATGATCCCAGGCACGGCGCAGGCGAAGCTGGACAGCAGCGGGATGAACGAGCGCCCGGACAGGCCGGCCGCGGCCATCATGCGGTCGAGCAGGAACGCCGCGCGCGGCAGATAGCCGGATTCCTCCAACGCCAGGATGAAGGCGAACAGGATCAGGATCTGCGGCAGGAACACCACCACCCCACCGAGGCCGGCGATGATGCCGTCCACCAGCAGGCTACTCAACGGTCCCTCCGGCAGCGTTCCGCCGACCCAGACACCCAGCGCCTTGGTCCCACCGTCGATCAGGTCCATCACAGGCTGCGCCCAGGCGAAAACCGCCTGGAAGATCAGGAACATCACCAACACTAGGGTCACCAGGCCGGCCACCGGATGCAGCAGCCAACGGTCCAGCGCGTCGTCCACCTGCGAGGTGCGGGTCGGCATCGACACCGCCGCCGCCAGGATCGCGCGCACCTGCTGGTGGTAGTCGCCCTGCCCTTCGCTCGGCGCCATCGCCGGCGGCAGTGCCGGCGCCAGCGCGTCCAGCCGCTCGACCAGGGCGCGGGCGCCGTTGCGGCGCACCGCCACGGTCTCGATCACCGGCACGCCCAGCGCCTGTTCCAGCGCCTGGCGGTCGATCTGGATGCCGCGGCGCTGCGCCGCGTCGACCATGTTCAAGGCCACCAGCATCGGCTTGCCCAGCTCGCGCAGTTCCAGCGCGAAGCGCAGGTGCAGGCGCAGATTGGTGGCGTCGACCACGCAGACCAGCACGTCCGGCGCCGGCTCGCCCGGGTAGAAGCCGCGGCACAGGTCGCGGGTGATCGCCTCGTCCAGGCTGGCCGGCTGCAGGCTGTAGGCGCCGGGCAGATCCAGCACCGCGAACTCGCGCCCGGACGGCGCGCGGAAGCGGCCCTCCTTGCGCTCGACGGTGACGCCGGCGTAGTTCGCGACCTTCTGCTTGCTGCCGGTCAACTGGTTGAACAGCGCGGTCTTGCCGCAGTTCGGGTTGCCGACCAGGGCCAGGCGCAGCGGCGCGGCCACCGCGCTCACGAGCGCACCTCGTCCAGCGCGCTGACCTGCACCCGTGCCGCCTCGCTGCGCCGCAGCGCGAAGCGCGTATAGCCCACCTGCACCAGCAGCGGTTCGCCACCGATCGGCCCGCTGGCCAGCACCTGCACCTGTTCGCCGGCGACGAAGCCCAGCTCGCGCAGACGCCGGGCGATGGCGTCGTTGGGCTGGCGGTCGTGCACGGATTCCACAAGGGCGCTGCTGCGCAACGGCATGTCGGACAACGTCACAGCACGTTCCGTCGATAAGAATGGTTATCAATTGTAGCATCGCCGCGGCGCGTCATGGCGGGACCGGCACGGCCGGCTATGATCGCCGTATGGCTGCCGTTTTCCCTTTGTACGAGCGTGTTCGATGAGCGATGCCCTGTTGTTGCAACGATCCGGCAAGGTCCTGACCCTGCAGTTGAACCGACCCGAGGTCCGCAACGCCTTCGACGCCGCGCTGATCGCCCAACTCAGCGACGCCCTGCTGCAGATCGGCGCCGATCCGCAGGTGCAGGTCGTGGTCCTGGCCGGCGCCGGCGCGGCGTTCTCGGCCGGTGCCGACCTGCAGTGGATGCGCTCGATGGCCGGCGCCGGCGAACAGGAGAACCTGGACGATGCGCTGGCCCTGGCGCGGCTGATGCGTCTGCTGGACGAACTGCCCAAGCCCACGGTGGCGCGGGTGCAAGGCGCGGCGTTCGGTGGCGCGGTGGGCCTGGTCGCCTGTTGCGACATCGCCGTGGCCGCCACCGATGCGCGCTTCGCGCTCAGCGAAAGCCGGCTGGGCCTGCTGCCGGCGGTGATCTCGCCGTACGTGATCGCCGCGATCGGCGCGCGCCAGGCGCGGCGCTGGTTCGCCAGCGCGGAAACCTTCGACGCCGCCACCGCGGCGCAGATCGGCCTGGTCCACCAGGCGGTGGCACCGGAGGCGCTGGACGCGGCGGTGCAGCGCCAGGTCGCCCTGCTCGGCCAGGCCGGGCCGCTGGCCGCCGCCGGCGCCAAGGCGCTGGTACGGCGGGTCGCCGCCGGTGGCGAGCGCGATGCGCTGGACCAGGCCAACGCCGCCCTGATCGCGCAATTGCGGGTCTCGGCCGAAGGCCAGGAAGGGCTGAATGCGTTCCTGGAGAAACGCGAACCGGCCTGGAGGGCCAGCCCATGAACCCGCTCGACCATCTCGGCCTGCGCTGCAGCGACCTCGACCGCAGCCTGACCTTCTACCGCGCCGCCCTGGCCGCGCTGGAGCTGGACGTGGTGATGCAGGTGAGCGCCGAGGAAAGCGGCGGCCAGCGCCATGTCGGTTTCGGTCGCGACGGCAAGCCCAGCTTCTGGATCGCCGATGGCGGCCGCGACGCCGGCGACAATGGCGTGCACGTGGCCTTCGTCGCCGCCAGCCGCGCGCAGGTGGACGCGTTCCATCGTGCCGGCCTGGCCGCCGGCGGCCGCGAGCACGGCGCACCGGGACTGCGCCCGCACTACCACCCCGACTACTACGGCGCGTTCCTGCTGGATCCGGACGGCCACAACATCGAAGCGGTCTGCCACCGTCCGGCGTCGGCCTGATCCGCACCGCCTCGTCGCACCCGCGGACGGCGCTGGCCGTGCTGTCGCAGCGTTATCGCCTCCCTCCATCAGGAATTTCCATGCGTCTCGCCGTTTCCCGTCCTATGCGCAGTACCCGGCAGACGCCTCGGCGCGCGCACTCCCTTCCGGTGCGGGAGCGTGCGCGATGAGCGACAGCGTCCGCATCGTCGAAGTCGGCCCGCGCGACGGCCTGCAGAACGAGAAGGCCTGGGTCGCCACGGAAGACAAGATCGAGCTGATCGCGCGGCTGGGGCGCACCGGCCTGCGCAGCATCGAGGCGACCAGCTTCGTCAGCCCGAAATGGGTCCCGCAGCTGGCCGACGCGGCCGAGGTCTACGCCGGCATCGCGCAGGTGCCGGGCGTGGACTATCCGGTGCTGGTGCCGAACCTGCAGGGCTACGAACGCGCCGCCGCGGTCGGCGTGCGCGAGGTGGCCGTGTTTACCGCCGCCTCGGAGACCTTCAACCGCACCAATACCAATGCCGGCATCGACGAATCGCTGGCGCGCTTCGCGCCGGTGCTGGAGCGCGCGGCGGCGGACGGGGTCAAGGTCCGCGGCTACGTGTCCACGGTGCTCGGCTGTCCCTATCAGGGCGACGTCCCCCTGGCCGACGTGGTGCGGGTGGCGCAGCGGCTGCATGCGATGGGCTGCTACGAGATCTCGCTGGGCGACACCATCGGCGTGGGCACGCCGGGCAAGGCGCGGGCGATGCTGCGCGCGGTCGCCGCCGTGGTGCCGATGGACGCATTGGCGGTGCACTTCCACGACACCTACGGCCAGGCCCTGGCCAACATCGCCGCCTGCCTGGAAGAAGGCGTGCGCGTGGTCGATGCCGCGGTGTCCGGCGCCGGCGGCTGCCCCTACGCCAAGGGCGCCAGCGGCAACGTGGCCAGCGAGGACGTGGTCTACCTGCTGCACGGCAATGGCGTGGAGACCGGCATCGACCTGCCCGCGCTGGCCGCGACCGGCCGCTGGCTGGCGCAGAAACTGGGCCGGCCGACCGGCAGCAAGGTCGGCCAGGCGCTGGCCGCCGAGGCCTGAGCCGCGGCAGTTCCTTACCCGGCGACGGACCTGCACGCCGCGGCCCGTCGCCGATCTCGCCGCGATGGGGCGGCAGCCTCTAAACTGGGCGTTTTCCTGGGAGGGAACATCCATGCAGCTTGCCGATCTCAAAGCGGTGGTCACCGGCGGTGTGTCCGGCCTCGGCCTGGCGGTGGCGCAGCGCATCGTCGCCGAAGGCGGCAAGGTCGCGCTGTTCGATCTGAACGACGACAAGGGCGCGGCCGCGGTCGCCGCGCTGGGCGCGGAGCGGGCCTGCTACCTGCGCACCGACGTCAGCGACGAGGCCCAGGTCGCGGCGCAGCTGGCGGCGGCACGCGATTTCCTCGGCGGCCTCAATGCCGCGGTCAACTGCGCCGGCATCCTCGGCGCCGGCCGCGTGCTCGGCAAGGAGGCGCCGATGCCGCTGGCCACCTTCCAGGGCACGGTGATGGTCAACCTGGTCGGCAGCTTCAACGTCGCCAAGGCCGCCGCCGACCTGATGCAGCACAACGCCCCGGGCGAGGACGGCGAGCGCGGCGTCATCGTCAACACCGCCAGCGTCGCCGCCTACGAGGGCCAGATCGGCCAGGCCGCCTACGCCGCGTCCAAGGGCGGCGTGGTGGCGATGACCCTGCCGATGGCGCGCGAACTGGCGCGCTTCGGCATCCGCGTCAACACCATCGCCCCGGGCATCTTCTGGACCCCGATGGTCGACGGCATGCCCGAGGCCGTGCAGCAGTCGCTGGCCGCCGCGATCCCGTATCCTTCGCGTCTCGGCCGCCCGGACGAATTCGCCGACACGGTGATGTTCCTGCTGCGCAACCGCTACCTCAATGGCGAAACCATTCGCCTGGATGGCGCGGTGCGGTTGGCGCCTAAGTAGCCGGGAATGGAGAATGGGGAATGGGGAATCGCAACGGCGTTTCCCTTCCGCTGATCCTCTCCGCCTGCTTGACCCTGTTTCGATTCCCTATTCCCCATTCCCGATTCCCAGCCCTCATGAAAGCCAACGAAATCAAGAAAGGCAACGTCGTCGAGTACAACAACGGCGTGTACCAGATCCGCGACATCGAGCGCAGCTCGCCGCAGGGCCGCGGCGGCAACGTGCGCTTCCGCTTCGTGATGTACAGCGTGCCGGGCGGCAACAAGCTCGATGCCAGCTTCGACGGCGACGACGACCTGCGCGAGGTCGAGCTGATGCGCCGCCAGGCCACCTTCTCGTACAAGGACGGCGAGGCCTTCGTGTTCCTCGACGACGAGGACTACACCCCCTACACCCTGGACGCCGATGCGATCGGCACCGACGCCGGCTACATCACCGACGGCCTCAGCGGCATTTACGTGCAGGTCATCGACGACCAGCCAGTGGCGATCCAACTGCCGCAGAGCGTGACCCTGGAAGTGATCGAGACCCCGCCGGAACTCAAGGGCGGCACCGCCACCAAGCGCCCGAAGCCGGCCAAGCTCAACACCGGCATCGAGATCATGGTGCCGGAGTACATCGGCAACGGCGAGCGCGTGCTGGTCAACACCACCACCGGCGAATTCGCCGGTCGCGCCGACTGAGCCCATGCGCGGGCGCCGTGTCACCCACGTCTCCCGCACAGGCAGCGCCGCGCATGCGCCGCGGCGCGCCTGCCTCGGCCTGCTGCTGGCCGTGCCGGTGCTGGCGCTCGCCGCGCCGGCGACGCCGGCCACGGCGGCCGCCCCCAAGCCCGCGTGCACGATTCCCGACGCGGTCGATCCCGAGCACCACGACGGTTTCTGCACGCTGCCCGCGCCGATCCGCGCCTTCGTCGCGCGCCAGGACACCTGCACCCATTTCGCCGGCGAAGAGCCCTACGACGCGGCGCGGCGGCGCGAACTGGAGCAGGCGATGGCCAAGTACTGCGACGGCAACGAACAGACGTGGGCGACGCTGCGTGCACAGTACCGCCAGGATCCGCCGCGCGACGCCTGGCTGCGCCGCTACGGCGAGGATGCGGGTCTCGAGCTGCCGTGATGACGGCTTGCCGGCCGGCAAGGTGGCGCCCTTGCGGGCATCGGCGTCGGCCCTGACGGCTGTCGACATCGGCCGGCTTCGCGTCTTCGCTCGTCGCGGCTGAAGCCGCCCCTACATAAATGGGTTGGAAGCTGCGCCGCGTTTCTGTAGGAGGGACTTCAGTCCCGACCCATGGAGCGATCAGTCTTCCTTCATGCGAACACGGCTGCGCCTGCGACGCACAGGTGCTGCGGACTCACGCCGCCACCGCGCCGCCGTCAACCGCACTCACGATCCAGTCCCCTTCGATCGCCTCGCATCGCAAGCCCGCACGCTGCGCTACGGCTGCCCACCACGCTGCCGCAACAGCGACGGCGAATCCAACTGCAGTCCACCGCCTTCGCGATTGAGCGTGCGCAGGCGTGCGCCCAGCGTCGCCAGGTTGGCATCGATCTGCGCCAGGTCCGCCTGCAGCGGCGCCGGCAGCAACCCGCGCAGGCGCGTCTGCAGCGCGGCGCCGTCGTCGTGCAGCGCCGCGATCCGCGCCTGTCCCTGCACCTGCAGCCAGGCACGTTCCTGCGCCTGCGGCAGGCCATAGCCCGGCTGCCCCTGCAGCAGGCTCGCCGGTTGGCTCAGTAGCCCCTGCTCGGCCAGCACGGCACGCACCGCGCTGGCGGCGTCACGCGTGTCGGCACCCGCATCGCCCGCACCGGCCACCGCGGTCGGCAGCGGCTTGCCCAGATAGCGCCGCTTCAATGCATCGCGCCCACGCTGTTCGGCGCGGCGGCGCGCGGCGTTCTCCAGCAGCAACAAGGCGGCACTGGCACTCAGGTCGCCACGCTCAAGCCACGGCGCGCGCTGCGCGGCCGGCAGGTCCAGCCACGCGTCGGCATTGCGCGCCGGTAGCGCCAGCCCGCTGCGCGCCACCGCGAACATCTCCGCGAAGTGCGCGCTCGCCGCCGGGAAGTAATAGCCCTCCCGCACCGCCGCGTCGGCATTGTCGAGTACCGACGCATCGGCGATGCCGGCCCGTACCAGGCGCCGGCGCAATCCGGTCGGGCTGATCCCGGACAGGTGCGCGGCCGCCAGCCGCGGCACGCCGTCTTGCAACAAGGCGTAGGTCTCCACCGCGCAGTTGTTGCTCAGGAAGTAGTAGCGGCCGTCGTAGCTCCAGTGCAGTTGCGCGGCGCGCTCCAGCAGCGCGGCGATCTCTTCGCGCGACAGCCGCAACGGCAGCGACTGCAGGCCGCGCAACTGCACCTGGGTGTAGTCGTCCACCACCTGGCGCAGCGGCAGCACGAACAGTCGCGACGGGTAGGAGCCGGTGAGCCCGCGCAGGTTGGAAATCTGCACGTCGTCGACGAAGGCGCGGAACGACAGCACCCGGTGCTCGGCCAGGTCCAGCCGGCATGCCGGGCCCAGCGGCCGCCCCGGCGCGCAGATCACCAGGCGCAGCATGCTGTGGCCCCAGTGGCTCATCGGCTGCGCATTGCCTTCGGCCAGCAGGTAGTCCACCGCGTAGATCCGCGCCGGGTCCACCTGCAGCAAGGCGGCCGCGTCGGCCAGCGGGTCCTGCACGAACACCTGGCCGGGCGCGCATGCGCTCGCCGGCGGCGTCCATGCCAGGCGCGCGGCGAAGTAGCGGGCCAGCGCCGGCCGCCGGCAGGCGTAGTCCGGATCGAGCAGGAAGTGCTCGAGATTCACCGCCACGAACTCGGCCGGCGACTGCAATTCGTAGCGATCCGGGCTGCGCTCGGTGAACCGGTTCTGGCCACGGCGCAGGCCCAGGCGCATCGGGCTGACCTGCCAGCCGGCCAGATCCAGCAGCCGCGGATCGGACGAGAGATGTCCGGCCGTGGAGCGGTCGTAGAAGTGCGCCAGTTCGTGCAGCAAGGCGGCCAGCGCCGGGCGCCGTGCCGGGTCGGCGACCGGATCGGTGTCGCGCCCCGGCGTCGCCATCCAGTCGCGCAGTAGGCGCTTGTTCAACAGCAGGCGCCTGGCCTGCGCGCGCCCGTGCACCTGCGTGGGGAGATCGTCGCGCCACTGCAGCGGCAGTCCTGCGGGTAGCGCCGCGGTCCAGGCCGGTGGCAGTCGCGCCTGCGCCGCGGCCAGCACGGCCTCGCTGGCCGTGCGCTCGGCGGGACTCAGCCCTGTCTCATCGACAGCGAGCGGCGCGGCCGCTGCGTGCACCGCAGCGGCCAGCGCCAGCAACGCCAGCCACCGCGCGCGCAGGCGCCGTGGCCGGCGCGGGATCACAGCGCCAGGATCGCCTGCGCCAGTTCCAGGTCGCTGGCCTGTTGCGCCTGCGGGTTGCGCTCGCGCAACACGCGCAGCGCCGCTTCCAGTTGCACGCCGCGGATGCGCCCGGCGCTGGCGACGAAGCCGGCCGCGTCGTCGCGCGCCTGCAGCACCACCTTGTCGTTGTTGGAACTGCTGTCCGAGGACGCCGAGCTGCCGGCCGAGCCGGCCGAGGCCGAACCGGCGGAGCTGCCGGCGAAGCTGGACGCCTGCGCGAACGCGGGCAGGATCAGGGCGAACAGCAGGGCGCAGCGCGCGGTCACTCGGGTCATTGCAATCGTTCCAAACGGGATCGTGAAAAAGGGGACGGCCAGCGCCGCGCCGCATAGCCTAGCGGTCCGCCCCGCGCAGCGCCTGAACGGGCCGCGCGGCAGCGGTGCCAGGCCGGACTCAGGGGTCGAACAGCTTGCCCGGATTGAGCAGCCCAGACGGATCGAACACGCGCTTGACCGCGCGCATCAACGCGATCTCCTCGGCGCTGCGCGTGCTGTCCAGGTAGGGTTTCTTGACCAGGCCGATGCCGTGCTCGGCGGAGATGCTGCCGCCGTGCTCGGCCAGCACCTGCGCCAGCAGCTTGGTGACCTGCTCGCAGGCGGCGATGAAATCCGCCGGCGCAGTGGCCTCGGGCTTGAGCACGTTGATGTGCAGGTTGCCGTCGCCGATGTGGCCGAACCACACCACCTCGAACTGCGGGTAGGCCTCGCCGAGCAGCGCCTGGGTCCGCGCCAGGAACGCCGGCATCGCCGAGATCCGCACCGACACGTCGTTCTTGTAGGGGGTGTAGCGCGCCACCGCCTCGGTAATGCCTTCGCGCAGGCGCCACAGCTGCGCGGCCTGCGCCTCGCTCTGGCTGATCACCCCGTCCAGCACCCAGCCCTGCTCCATGCAGGCCTCGAACGCGGCCAGCGCCGCGGCCTCCTGCGCCTCGTTGCCGCTGGCGTACTCGGTGACCACGTAGTACGGATAGACGGTGTCGAACGGCGCCTGCGCGCCATGCGCCAGCACGTGCTGCAGCGCACGGTCGGTGAAGAACTCGAACGCCTCCAACTGCAGCCGGCTGCGGAATGCGGCGAACACCTGCATCAGCACCTCGAACGAGGGCAGCGCCAGCAGCATCACGTTGCTCGGCGGCGGCGGATCGGTGAGGCGCAGGGTGGCTTCGACCACGATGCCGAGGGTGCCTTCGGAGCCGATCAGCAACTGGCGGAAATCGTAGCCGCTGGAATTCTTGATCAAGCCGCGATTGAGTTCGAGCAGTTCGCCGCTGCCGGTGACCACCTTCAACCCGGCGATCCACTCGCGGGTGTTGCCGTAGCGGATGACGCGGATGCCGCCGGCATTGGTGGCGATGTTGCCGCCGATCGAGCACGACCCGCGCGCGGCGAAGTCCACCGGGTACAGCAGCCCGTGCTCGCGCGCGGCGTTGTGCACCGCTTCCAGCGGCATGCCGGCCTGCACGGTGAGGGTGCGGTCGACCGGATCGAAGGCCAGCACCTTGTTCATCCGCTCCAGGCTCAGCACCAGTTCGCCGTGCGCGGCCACCGCGCCGCCGGACAGGCCGGTACGGCCGCCGGAGGGCACCACCGCCACCGCGTGGTCGTTGGCCCAGCGCAGCACCGCCTGCACCTCCTCCACCGTCGCCGGCAACGCGATCGCCAGCGGCGCCGGAGCCCAGCGCCGGGTCCAGTCGCGGCCGTAGTGCTCGAGGTCGGCGGGATCGGTCTTCAGGCGCAGGCCGGGAACGGCAAGGGCCAGGGCATCCAGGCGCGGGTCGGTCATAAGTGGAGAGGTCGAAGCGTAGACAATCGTTCAAGCGTGCCAGCCTTGCGCAACGGCGTCCAGTTCGCTGCCAGCAGGTCGCCGCGTTTGCAAATCCCCACTCCCCACGCCCGAATCCCCGACGGCCGCCGCCAATCGATGCACCTGAAACCGTCCGCCGGCGTTGCATCCACGGCCTCCCGGCATCCTATTGCGGCGCACCAAAGCGCGGAGCCATCTGGCATAGTGATCGGCCCGTTGGCCATCGCTTCCTCGCCGCAATGTCGCCCAAGAAGACCTCGTTTCCGAAGCAGGATATCCGCGTGCTGCTGCTCGAAGGCATCAGCCAGACCGCCGTCGACGTGTTCCGCGCGGCCGGCTACTCGCAGATCGAACTGCACGCCAAGTCGCTGCCGGAAGACGAGCTCAAGCAGCGCATCGCCGAGGCGCACATCGTCGGCATCCGCTCGCGCACCCAGCTCAGCGCCGAGGTGCTGGCCCACGCCAAGCGCCTGATCGCGGTCGGCTGCTTCTGCATCGGCACCAACCAGGTCGACCTGGATGCCGCCGAACTGGCCGGCATCCCGGTGTTCAATGCGCCCTACTCCAACACCCGCAGCGTCGCCGAGCTGGTGATCGCCGAGGCCATCCTGCTGTTGCGCGGCATTCCGCAGAAGAACGCCGAATGCCACCGCGGCGGCTGGTCGAAGTCGGCCGCCGGCAGCCACGAGACGCGCGGCAAGGTGCTGGGCATCGTCGGCTACGGCCACATCGGCACCCAGGTCGGCGTGCTGGCCGAGGCGCTGGGCATGCAGGTGATCTTCCACGACATCGAGACCAAGCTGTCGCTGGGCAACGCCCGCACCGCCACCGACTTGGACGACCTGCTGGCGCGCTCGGATGTGGTCACCCTGCACGTACCGGAAACCGCGGCCACCCGCGACATGATCGGCGCCACGCAGCTGGCGCAGATGAAGCCGGGTGCGCACCTGATCAACGCCTCGCGCGGCACGGTGATCGACATCGATGCCCTGGACGCGGCGCTGCGCAGCGGCCACATCTGCGGCGCTGCGGTGGACGTGTTCCCGATTGAACCCAAGGGCAACGGCGACCTGTTCGAATCGCCGCTGGCCGCGCACGACAACGTGATCCTGACCCCGCACGTCGGCGGCAGCACGCTGGAAGCGCAGGACAACATCGGCGTGGAAGTGGCGGCCAAGCTGGTGCGCTACAGCGACAACGGCAGCACCCTGTCGGCGGTGAACTTCCCCGAGGTGACCCTGCCCGAGCACGCCGAGAGCCTGCGCCTGCTGCACATCCACCGCAACGTGCCGGGCGTGCTGTCGCAGATCAACGAACTGTTCTCGCGCCACAACGTCAACATCGACGGCCAGTTCCTGCGCACCGACCCCAAGGTCGGCTACGTGGTGATCGACGTCGGCGCCAGCGAGGAGCAGGCGGCGGTGCTGAAGGAGGAACTGGCGCAGGTGGCGGGGACGTTGCGGACGCGCATTCTTTACTAGCGGGGATTGGGGACTGGGGATTCGTGGGTGCGCTGCGCGCCCGGACCCTCACCCCAACCCCTCTCCCGGAGGGAGAGGGGCTCAGCCATCCGACCGGAGCCGGCTTCTCCCTTCTCCCCTCGGGAGAAGGTGCCCCGAAGGGACGGATGAGGGTACGGGCGCAGCCTCGTGCAGCTGAAACACCGCATGCGCTTCGCGCCCGACCCTCACCCCAACCCCTCTCACGGGGGGAGAGGGGCTGATGCGCTGCGCTTCAACCACTTCTGCGCCATGCGCCGCAGCGACGGATCCAGGTCCGCTTCGTCCAGCAATTCGGCGATGGGGCGCCAGGCCAGGGCCAGCGACTCGGCGCTGACCGCGAAGACGTCATCGGCACCGGCGCGGACCACGTAGCGTGCGTCGTAATGCCAGTGCCCCGGCACCTCGCCGCGGGCGGGAATCCAGTGCCGGTCCAGGTCGAAGATCGCGCCATCCTCTAGTGCCAGGCCTGGCAGCCCGGATTCTTCCTCGGCCTCCTTCAAGGCCACCCGCGCCAGATCGCGGTCGCCGTCGGCGTGGCCGCCCAGTTGCAGCCAGCGCTGCAGCTTGCGGTGATGGGTCAACAGGGTGCGCGTGCCGTCGGCGCTGACCAGCCAGGCCGAGCCGGTGAAATGGCCGTCCAGGCGGGCGCGCACGAACGGATCGGCGGCATCGTCGAGCAAGGCCAGGAACTGCGCGGCGACCTCGGCCTGGTCCGGGCACTGCCCGGCATGGGCCTGCAACTGCTGGCGTAGGGACGACTCCGGCATCGGCGTTCTCGCATTCGGGGGCGGCCATTATCGCCGTCCACGGTGCAGCGCGGCTTGTGGCGGCCGGCCGGCTTTGGCATGGTACGACGCTTGCGTCGCCCGCTGCGGGCCCGGCGCTTCGCCATTGCCGGGGCCGCTTGCCCCGTACCGCCACCTGGGGATGCACCGAATGCTCAAGTCTTTGCTGAGGGTCAAGCCGATCGAACCGGCCGGTCACGTCGATGCCGGCGAACCGTTCGAAGGCAGTCTGGAGGGCGAAGCCACCCTCAAACGCACCCTCACCGCCAGACACCTGATCCTGCTCGGCATCGGCGCGGTGATCGGCGCCGGCATCTTCGTGCTCACCGGCCAGGCTGCGGCCAATCATGCCGGCCCGGCGGTGATGCTGTCGTTCGTGTTCGCCGGGCTGGCCTGCGCCTTCGCCGGCCTGTGCTATGCCGAATTCGCGGCGATGCTGCCGGTCTCCGGCAGCGCCTACTCGTACTCCTACGCCACGCTCGGCGAAGGCGTGGCCTGGTTCATCGGCTGGTGCCTGGTGCTGGAATACCTATTCGCGGGCTCCAGCGTCGCGGTGGGCTGGTCGGCCTACCTGATCAGTTTCGTCACCGGCACCCTCGGCCTGCCCTTCCCCGCGGAACTGGCCAGCGCGCCGCTGACCTGGACCGGCCACGCCTTCGTCGCCTCGGGCAACATCGTCAACCTGCCGGCGGTGCTGATCGTGGCCGCCGTCAGCACGCTGTGCTACGTCGGCGTCACTCAATCGGCCTTCGTCAACGCCATCGTGGTGGCGATCAAGGTGCTGGTGATCTGCCTGTTCGTCGGCGTCGGCATCTTCTACATCAACCCGGACAACTGGCATCCGTTCATCCCGGAAAACACCGGCCCGGGCGAGTTCGGCTGGAGCGGCATCTTCCGCGCCGCCTCCATCGTGTTCTTCTCCTATATCGGCTTCGATGCGGTCTCCACCTCCGCCGGCGAAACCAAGGACCCGCAGAAGAACATGCCGATCGGCATCCTGGTGTCGCTGGCCATCTGCACCGTCATCTACATCATCGTCTGCGCGGTGCTGACCGGCCTGCTGCCCTACACCCAGCTCGGCACCGCCAAGCCGGTGGCCACTGCGCTGGAGCACTATCCGCAGCTGGCCTGGCTGAAGACCTTCGTCGAGATCGGCGCCATCGCCGGCCTGTCCTCGGTGGTGCTGGTGATGCTGATGGCGCAGCCGCGCATCTTCTACACCATGGCGCGCGACGGCCTGCTGCCGAAGCTGTTCGGCAAGGTGCACCGCCGTTTCCACACCCCCTACGTCGGCACCGTGGTGGTCGGCGTGCTCGCGGCGCTGCTGGCCGGACTGATTCCGCTGGACGTGCTGGGCGAACTGGTGTCGATGGGCACCCTGCTGGCCTTCGCCACGGTCTGCGTCGGCGTGATGGTGCTGCGCTTCACCCGTCCGGATCTGCCGCGTCCGTTCCGGGTGCCGCTGTTCTGGGCGGTGTGCCCGCTGGGCGCGCTGTTCTGCGTGGGCCTGTTCTTCCAGGCATTCCAGGAACACTGGAAGGTGTTCGTCGGCTGGACCCTGATCGGCCTGTGCATCTACTTCTTCTACGGCATCCGCAACAGCCGCCTGGCCGCCAAGGCCTGATCCCCTCCCCCGAAGACCGGCGTCCGCGCCGGTCTTCGCGTTCGCACCCCTTCCTCGCACGCCGCGCCCGGCTGGAACCGCTCGATGCTCAAACAACTCTTGGCCACCAAACACCCCCATGCCAGCCACGAGGACGCCGGCGGGCTGGGCCTGCAACGTGTGCTCGGCCCCTGGGGCCTGACCGCGCTGGGCATCGGCGCGGTGATCGGCGGCGGCATCTTCGTCATCACCGGGCAGGCCGCGGCCAACCACGCCGGGCCTGCGATCATGCTCTCGTTCGTGCTGGCCGCGGTGTGCTGCGCGTTCTGCGCGCTGGCCTACGCCGAGTTCGCGGCGATGGTGCCGGTCTCCGGCAGCGCCTACACCTACACCTACGCCACCTTCGGCGAACTGGCGGCCTGGTTCATCGGCTGGATGCTGGTACTGGAGTACGGCGTGTCGGCCTCGGCGGTGGCGGTCAGCTGGACCGGCTATTTCCTGAGCCTGCTCGACCACTTCAACATCCATCTGCCCGCGGCCCTGGTCAACGCGCCCCTGGACGGCAAGCTGCAGCCCACCGGGGCGATCGCCAACCTGCCCGCCGCCGGCATCGTGCTGCTGCTGACCTGGCTGTGCTACGTCGGCATCCGCAAGTCCTCGGCGATGAACATGGCGATGGTGGTGCTGAAGAGCGGCCTGATCGTGCTGGTCATCGCCGCCGGCTGGAAATACGTGGACCCGGCCAACTGGCACCCGTTCATCCCGGCCAACGAAGGCCCGGGCAAGTACGGCATGGATGGCGTGCTGCGTGGCGCGGCGATGGTGTTCTTCGCCTACATCGGCTTCGAGGCGGTGTCGGTGGCGGCGCAGGAATCGCACCGGCCGCAGCGCGACCTGCCGATCGGCATGATCCTGTCGCTGGTGATCTGCACCGTGCTGTACATCGCCATGGCCGCGGTGATGACCGGGCTGGTGCCGTTCGCGCAACTGGGCACCGACGAGCCGGTGGTGACCGCGGTCGCCGCGCATCCGCAACTGGGCTGGCTGCGCGTGGTGGTGGAGGTCGGCGCGCTGATCGGCCTGTCCTCGGTGGTGCTGGTGATGATCATCGGCCAACCGCGCATCTTCATGATCATCGCCCGCGACGGCCTGCTGCCGCCGGTGTTCACCAAGATCCACCCGACCTACCGCACCCCGCACGTCAACACGGTGATCACCGGCATCGGCATCGCCCTGCTGGCGGCGCTGTTCCCGCTGGACGTGCTGGGCGAACTGACCTCGATGGGCACCCTGATCGCCTTCGCCGCGGTCTGCGCCGGCGTGCTGATCCTGCGCCGCACCCAGCCGGACCTGCCGCGGCCGTTCCGCATCCCGTTTGCGTGGCCGATCTGCATCGCCGGCGTGCTCAGCTGCCTGGCGCTGCTGTCGGCGATGACCGCGCATAACTGGATGCTGATGGCCGGCTGGACGGTGATCGGCCTGGCGATCTACTTCGGCTACGGCTACCGCCACAGCCGCCTGCGCGGCAGCCAAGGCTGAGCGGAGAGCCCCTCTCCTTCCGGGAGAAGGGTTGGGGTGAGGGTCCGGCGCGCGAAGTGCTGCACCCAGCTGGCGACACGTGGCTTTGCCCGTACCCTCATCCGCCCCTGCGGGGCACCTTCTCCCGGTGGGAGAAGGAAAAAGCCGTAGCCCCTCTCCCCCCGGGAGAGGGGTTGGGGTGAGGGTACGGCGTGAGGAGGTGCTACTGGGTGCACCACCACCTGTCATCCCAATCCAGCGATCAAGCCCTACACTACGCGCATGAACGCACTGCCCTACGATTCCGAGCGCCTGCGCACGCTGGCGCACCTGCTGATCGACAACATCCGCGAGCTCTCGCAGGCCGGCTGGACGCCCGCCACCAGCAGCAACTTCTCGCACCGCCTGGACGATCGCCATGCCGCGATCACCGTCTCCGGTCGCGACAAGGGCCGGCTGGTCGAGGACGACATCATGGTGGTGGACTTCGACGGCCAGGCCGTCGGCCGGCCGCTGCGCCCGTCCGCCGAGACCCTGCTGCACACCCAGCTGTACCGGCGCTTCCCCGAGGTCGGCTGCATTCTGCACACGCACTCGCCGGTGCAGACCATCGCCTCGCGCCTGTATGCGCCGCAGGGCCATATCCGCCTGGAAGGCTACGAGCTGCTGAAGGCGCTGCACGGCAACCAGACCCACGAGACCGCGGTGGACCTGCCGGTGTTCGCCAACACCCAGGACATGACCGTGCTGGCGGCGCAGGTCGACGCCCTGCTCGATCGCACGCCGCTGTGGGGCTACCTGATCGACGGCCACGGCCTGTACGCCTGGGGCCGCGACATGGCCGAAGCGCGCCGCCACCTCGAAGCCTTCGAGTTCCTGCTGCACTGCGAGCTGGAGCTGCGCAAGCTGCGCGCCGCCGGCTGATCCGCCGCGGCGCGACAGCGTTCCAGCGCCGCAACGGCCGCCGGCCGCGCACCTGCTACCCTTTTCGTCCCCACTGACGCTTTCGCCCGCCGCCATGAGCCGACTCCGCATCTTCGCCGACACCACTCCCGACGCGCCGCTGTTCGACAGCCGCGATGGCGACGCGATCGCCGCTGAACTGCGCAAGATCGGCGTCACCTTCGAGCGCTGGCAGGCCAACCAGCCGATCGAGCCCGGCGCCTCGCCGGACGCGGTCATGGCCGCCTACAAGGCCGACATCGACCGCCTGGTCGCCGCCAACGGCTTCAAGACCGTGGACGTGGTCAGCATCGCCCCGGACAACCCGCAGCGCGAGGAGATGCGCAAGAAGTTCCTCGACGAGCACTTCCACAAGGAAGACGAGGTGCGCTTCTTCGTCGCCGGCTCCGGCCTGTTCACCCTGCATGTGGACGGCAAGGTCTACGAGATCGAGTGCGTGCAGGACGACCTGATCGCCGTGCCCGACGGCACCCACCACTGGTTCGACATGGGCCCGGAGCCGCGCTTCATCGCGATCCGCTTCTTCACCGAGCCGGACGGCTGGGTCGGCCACTTCACCGGCACCGACATCGCCCAGCGCTTCCCGCGCTACGAGGCGAAGCTGCGCGGCGAGGCGCACTGAGCGATGACCGATCCGCGCGTCGTACTCACCGACATCGAAGGCACCACCAGCAGCATCTCCTTCGTCAAGGACGTGCTGTTCCCCTATGCGCGCCGCGCCCTGCCCGGCTTCGTGCGCGAGCACGGCCAGCAGCCGCAGGTGCGGCAATGGCTGGATGCCGTCGCCAGCGAATGCGGCGGCATCTGCACCGATGCGGTGATCGTGGAGACCCTGCAGGGCTGGATCGACGAGGACCGCAAGCACACCGCGCTGAAGGCGCTGCAGGGCATGATCTGGGAAGCCGGCTACCGCGATGCCGACTTCACCGCGCACATCTATCCCGATGCCGCGCCGGCGCTGCGCCGCTGGCATGCCGACGGCCGCGCGCTGTACGTGTACTCGTCCGGCTCGGTGCCGGCACAGAAGCTGTTCTTCGGCCACAGCGACGCCGGCGACCTGCGCGGCCTGTTCTCCGGCTGGTTCGATACCGAGATCGGCGGCAAGCGCGAGCAGCCCAGCTACGCGCGCATCGCCGAGGCGATCGGGGTGGCGCCGGCGCAGATCGTGTTCCTGTCCGACGTGGTCGCCGAACTGGATGCGGCCCGCGCCGCCGGCCTGGACACGGTGCTGATCGACCGCCGCGACGATTACCCGCAACCGCGCCAGGGCGAGGCCTGCAACGGCCACCGCCGCGCGGAGAGCTTCGCCGACCTGGGCTTCTGAGTCCCCACGCATGCGCAGGCCTGTCGCTGCCTTGATGGCCGCCCTGGCGGCGTTGCGGCGCCCGTTGGCCGTGCTGCGGCGCCGGCTGCTGCCGGCCGCGCTGCTGGCGCTGGCGCTGCCCGCCTGCCATTCCGATACCGGCGCCATGCCGGCCGGCGCGGCCGACACCGCGCAGGACGAGGCGGCGCAGGATCCGGTCGACCAGGCGCAGCTGCGCCAGGCGCTGGGGTCGCTGCAGGCGCAGCGCCCGGGCATCCCCGACCTGTACGTGGTGGGCTTCGCCGGCGACGCCAGCGAGGACGTGTTCCGCAACGAAGTGCTGTACCTGCGGCAGATGTTCACGCAGCGCTTTGGCGCCGCTGGCCGCATCGCCACCCTGATCAACCACGGCGACAATCTCGGCGCGCACGCCTACGCGCCGCAGGCCTCCTACGACAACCTGGCCGATACGCTGGACCGCATCGGCAAGCTGATGGACAAGCGCGAGGACGCGCTGCTGCTGTTCCTGACCAGCCACGGCACCGAGCAGCACGAGCTGTATCTGCAGTTCGGCCCCGGCGAGGATGCCGAGTACGACACCATCACCCCGCAGGAACTGCGCCGCCTGCTCGACGACGCCGGCATCCGCAACCGCATCATCGTGATCTCCGCCTGCTACTCCGGCGGCTTCGTGCCGGCGCTGAAGACCGCCGACACCCTGGTCATCACCGCCGCCCGTCGCGACCGGCCCTCGTTCGGCTGCGGCAACACCGCCAGCGCCACCTATTTCGGCCGCGCCTGGTTGATCGACGCGCTGGCGCGCACCACCGATCTGGTCGACAGCTATCGCCTGGCCAATGCCGAGATCAGCGCACGCGAGCAGGCCGAAGGCGAGGCGCCGTCGTATCCGCAGCTGTACGTGGGCGCGCGCATCGGCAGCTGGCTGCAGCACTGGCGCGCGCAGTTGCCGAACGCCGCCGCACCGCCGTATCCGTATCCGGAGCCCGATGCGGACGACGCGGCGGATGCGGACGATGGCGAGCAGAGCCTCAAGCGTGGCGCAGCGACCGCGCCAGACACGGCGGCGCGCGCGCAGAACCCCGCACCGCCGACGAAGCGCACGCCGGCGCGGTGACGCAACCGCGCAGGACGCGGGGTCGACTGTATGCGACGTCGCGCGCACTCGCGTGTTTGCCGGCCGCTCCTGCCCTCGACCGCGTAAGCCCGACCCCGTGTAGCAGGCCGAAAGGATGAGAGTGATTCGCGTTCGATCGCGACGTGTGAGCGCTCGCTAGAATGCCTCCCGCAGCAAGCCAGCCCGCGTTTCGCCAGCCAACTGCGCCCCCGATCCGACCGCCCGCCAGCCTTCGCTCGCCAGCCAGGATCATTTGGTTTTGTAGGCCTCCTTCGTGGAGGTTTTTTTGTTTCTGGGGTTCGGTGTGGCGCGTGTGGAGCGCGAGCCTCTTGCCGTTGGCGGTGGATGGCGCGACCGTCTTACCGCGCTTGTCGCGGCTGAAGCCGCTCCTACGTGGGCCCGACGCTGCGAGGCGCTGATCGGCGCCCTGTGGGAGGGGCTTCAGCCCCGACGCCTGGGACGCATGGCGACTAAAGCTCTGTCGCGACAGTGACGGTGACCGGGCACGCAGCATCGCTGCGCACGTATCTGCCGGCCGTCACCGACCACCGCATCTGATCAAGGGCTCGCGTCCTGCAATCGATAGCTGCCGCTGGCGTGCTGCTCGCCGCGCCAGCGGTCCAACGCACGGACCTCGATGCGGTGCGCACCCACGCTCAGATCGGTCGGCAAGGCGCCGCGCCACAGGTGTTGCGACGGAATCGCTTCCGGCGACCGATCGTAGCCGCGCAGCGCATCGGCGGCATCGTCGCGCGCGTTCTCGGCGAGCAGCGTCGGGTCCGGCTGTTCGACCCGCTGCATCGGCTTCCAGGCGCCGTCGTCCACGCGGTACTCGACGCGCGTGTCGTCCTCGCCCATGTACACGTTCGCGTACACGCCCCAGGCCGGATAGGCACCGCGGCGCAATACCTTCGGCGCATGCAGGCCGATCTGGGTGTCGTCGGCGGCACGCGCGGCGTGGTAGGCAAGCGCATAGCCGCCGTCGCGGCGCACGGTCAGCAGCGCATAGCCGTTCGGGGTGCCGTCGGCCATGGTCGCGGCGGGAATGCCCTCGTCATCCTTGACCCCGGACCAGAACGCGCCGCAGGCCGCGCCGACGTTGTATTCGTGCAGCGGCTGCGCACCGTGCCAGCCCTCGTCGGCACCATGGTAATAGTGGCGTTGGGTGTGGCTGTGGCCGCTGAGCACCAGCACATGCGGGAACGCCTGCAGCAGCGCGAACAGCCGCGCGCGATCGGCATGGCGGAAGGTCTCCTTGCCGGGCGCCGCATCGAACAGCGGGATGTGCAGGCCCAGCACCACCAGCCGCTCCTTGGGCACGCTGGCCAGGTAGGCCTGCAGGAACGCGAACTGGTCCGCGCGCAGGCCGCCGATGTACTTGGGCTGCTGCGTCGGCTGGTAGACCACGTCGTCCAGGAACACGAAGCTGGCGCCGCCCTCTTCCACCGCGTAGGTGTCGGGACCGTAGACCGCACGCCAGCTCGACAGCGAATCGACGTCGTCGGTCGCGTCGAAGTTGAGGTCGTGGTTGCCGGGCACATGGAACCACGGCACGCCGAGCTTGGCGGTTTCCGCATTCAGCGCCGGATACAGCGACAGGTCGTCGCTGACCACGTCGCCCAGGGTGGTGCCGATGCGCGCATGGGTCTTGCCGCGCAAGGGCGCGACGATGTCGCGGGCGTAGTAGCCGACATCGGTCATCGACGCGGTCTGGGTATCGGCGAACACCAGCACCTCGGTGCTGTCGGCCTTGGGCTGCGCGCGCAACGCGAAGTCCCAGTGGTCCGTGGCGCCGCGGGTGGGTGCGATGCCCGGATACTTGAGCGTGGGCGAGCCGGCGGGCGCGTAGTGCCGCCAGTAGTCCGGCAGGCCGTTGCCGGCGCTGGCGAAGCTGTAGCCATCGGGCTTGATCACGAACACCGTGCGGCCGGGCTCCACCTGCAGGCGGTAGCGGCCCTGCGCGTCGGTGCGGACGATGTGCACGCCGTCGGACACCTGCACGCCGGCGATGCCGGCATCGCCCGGGCCGCGGCCCGGGGCGTTGTCTCGTTCCTGGTAGACGCTGCCGCTGATCGTCGCGGTCTGCGCCACGGCGGGAGCGGCGGCGGCCAACAGGCAGGCAAGGACGACGGTGCGCAGCATGCGGAACATCCGGAGAAGCCGAGGGCCCCCGATTGTAGCCAACGACATCGACACCGCGATGACCGCGCCGGACAGACTCAGCGGTGCCGCGCTTCCAGCACGGCCACCGCGTCGGCCAGGCCCAGGCCGCGTGCGCGCAGCAGCACGGTCAGGTGGTAGAGCAGATCGGCGGACTCGCCGAGCAGTTCCTCGTCGCCCTGGGCGACGCCGGCCAGTGCGGTCTCCACGCCCTCCTCGCCCACCTTCTGCGCAATGCGCCGCGTGCCTTTCTCGAACAGCTGCGTGGTGTAGCTGCCCGCAGGCCGTTCGCGCTCGCGCTGCGCGACCAGCCGATCGAGCGCGCCCAGGAACTGGCCCGGCGCCTGCGGGAAGCAGCTGTCGCGGCCGAGGTGGCAGGTCGGCCCGCGCGGATGCGCCAGCACCAGCAGGGTGTCGCGGTCGCAATCGGTGTCGATCGCCACTACGTCAAGGACATGGCCGGAGCTTTCGCCCTTGGTCCACAGGCGCTGTTTGCTGCGGCTGTAGAAGGTGACCTGGCCGCTGCGGCGCGTCTGCGCCAGCGCCTCCTGGTTCATATAGCCCAGCATCAACACGCGCAGGGTGGCGGCGTCCTGCACCACCACCGGCAGCAAGCCGTCGCCCTTGCCCCAGTCCAGCGCCGCATCGGCGGCGTCCGCGTCGTGGGAGTGTTCATGCGCCATCGCGCACCTCGATCTGTCGTTGGCGCAGGAAGCGCTTGAGTTCGGGAATGGGGATCGCGCCGCTGTGGAAGACGCTGGCGGCCAGCGCGCCGTCGACGTCGGCACGCTCGAACACGTCGGCGAAGTGCTGCATCTCGCCGGCGCCGCCGGAGGCCACCAGCGGCACCTTGCACAGGGCGCGCACCTCGTGCAGTTGGGCGATGTCGTAGCCGCGGCGCACGCCGTCGTTGTCCATGCAGTTGAGCACGATCTCGCCGGCGCCCAGGCGCTGCGCCTCCACCACCCAGTCCAGGGTGCGCATGCGCAGCGCCTGGGTCTTGCTGGGGTCGCCGGTGAAGCGGCGCACGCGCCATTGGCCGTCGTCCTCGCGGATCGAATCGATGCCGACCACCACGCACTGCACGCCGAACGCCTCGGCCAGCTCGGCGATCAGCGCCGGCCGCTCGAGCGCCGGCGAATTGATCGAGATCTTGTCGGCGCCGGCGTGCAGCACCGCGCGCGCGGTGGCGACGTCGCGGATGCCGCCGGCCACGCAGAACGGGATGTCCAGCAACCGCGCCACCTTCTCGACCCAGGCGTAGTCCACCGAGCGCCCTTCCGGACTGGCGCCGATGTCGTAGAACACCAGTTCGTCGGCGCCCTGGTCGCGGTAGCGCAGCGCCAGCTCGGCGATATCGCCCATGTCCACGTGGTCGCGGAACTTGACGCCCTTGACCACGCGTCCCTCGCGCACGTCCAGGCACGGGATGATGCGCCGGCTCAGCATGCCAGCGCCTCGTCCAGGCGCAGCCGCCCTTCCAGCAAGGCCTTGCCGAGCACGGCACCGGCGCAGCCGGCCTCGCGCGCGCCACGCACATCGGCAGCGTTGCGGATGCCGCCGGAGGCCTGCACCGCCAACGTCGGCGCGAGCTGCCGCAGGTGCGCGTACAGCGCCAGGTTCGGCCCGGACAGCATGCCGTCGCGGGCGATGTCGGTGCACAGCAGGTGAATCAGGCCGGCCGCGGCGTACTCGCCGGCCAGCGCGTCCAGGCTCAGCGACGAGATCTCGGTCCAGCCGTGCACCGGTAGGCGCCAGACGCCGTGCGCGTCCTGGCGGCTGTCCAGCGCCACGGTGATGCGCTCGGGACCGAATTCGGCCAGCCACTCCAGCACCGACTCGCGGTCGCGTACCGCCAGCGAGCCGATCACCACGCGGCTGGCGCCGGCATCGAGCAGGCGCTGCACGTCGGCGCGCGAGCGCACGCCGCCGCCGGTCTGCACCTGCAGCCCGGTCTCGTTGCGGATCCGCTGCAGCAGCGGTGCCAGGGTATAGCCGCCAGCGCGGGCCGCATCCAGGTCGACCAGGTGCATCCACTGCGCACCGGCCTCGGCGAAGGCCTGCGCGCGGCGCAGCGGATCGTCGCCGTAGTGGGTCTCGCGGGCGTAGTCGCCCTGCGCCAACCGCACCACGCGGCCGTCGCGGATGTCCAGGGCGGGATAGACGACGAAGCTCATGGGAAATCGGTCTCGAGGAAGTTGCGCAGGATGCGCGAGCCGGTGTCGGCAGAGCGCTCGGGATGGAATTGCGCGCCGCAGCGGCGACCATGCTGCACCACCGCCGTGAACAGGCCGCCATGATCGCAGGCGGCGACCGTGTCGCCTGTGACCGGTGCGGCATAGCCGTGCACGAAATAGGCGCTGGCACCGTCCGGCACGCCCGCCAGCAACGACGACGGCCGCAGCGGCAACAGCCGGTTCCAACCCATGTGCGGCACGCGGATGCCCAGCGCCGGCGGCATGCGCCGGACCACGCCGGTCAGCAGGCCCAGGCAATCGACATCGCCTTCTTCGGAATGCTCGAACAGCAATTGCATGCCCAGGCAGATGCCGATCAGCGGCACCTGTAGCGCGCGCAGCGGCTCGAGCAGGCCCTGCTCGCGCAGCCGCGCCATCGCATGCGGTGCCGCCCCCACGCCCGGCAGGATCACCCGCTCCGCGCCCTGCAGACCGGCCGCGTCGCGCACCAGCCGCGGCTCCACGCCGAGCCGCTGCAGCGCATAGCGCACCGAACCGAGGTTGGCGCCGCCGGCGTCGATCAAGGCCACCGTGCTCATCGCAGCCTCCGCGTGTCCACGACGCGCCGGTTCACAGCACGCCCTTGGTCGAGGGCAGCGCTGCACCCTCGCGCTTCAGCGCCTGGCGCAAGGCGCGGGCCAGCGCCTTGAAGCAGGCCTCGACCTTGTGGTGGTCGTTGTCGCCGCGCACGCTCAGGTGCAGGTTCAGCCCGGCCGCATCGCACAGCGAGCGGAAGAAGTGCGGTACCAGTTCGGTGGGCATGTCGCCGACCCGCTCGCGCTTGAACTCGCCTTCGAACACGAAGTACGGGCGCCCGCTGAAATCCAGCGCGGCGCTGGCCAGGGTCTCGTCCATCGGCAGGGTGAAGCCGTAGCGGCCGATGCCGCGCTTGTCGCCCAATGCCTGGCGCAACGCCTGGCCCAAGGCCAGGCCGGTGTCCTCGATGGTGTGGTGTTCGTCGATGTGCAGGTCGCCCTCGGCACGCACGTCCAGGGCGAAACCGCCGTGCTTGCCGATCTGCTCGAGCATGTGGTCGAAGAACGGCAGACCGGTGGCGCAGTGCGGGTCGCGCGCCAGGTCCAGGTCCAGGTCCACCGCGATGCGGGTTTCCTTGGTGTCGCGCTGCACCCGCGCACGCCGCGGCGCATCGGCAAGCTCGTGGGCGATGCCGGCCCAGTCCCACTCGCCGCCGAACTGCGCGGTACGCAACTGGAAGCCGCGGATGCGCAGGTTCCCGGCGAACTGGATGTCGGTGACGCGGTCGCCGACCATCGCCGAGCGCGCCCAGTCGATACTGCGGTCCTGCAGGTACGGCAGCATCAGGCCGATGCCGGGCTTGCGCGTGGGCGCATTGTCGGCCGGCCAGCTGCGGTCGACCAGCACCTCGCGGAACACGATGCCCTGGCTGGCAAAGATCTGCAGCATCAGGTCGTTGGGCCCGTCGAAGGCGGCCTGCGGGTAGGCCTCGCTGCCCAGGCCGTCCTGGTTGGTGACGATGACGAACTGGTAGCCGGCGTCGCGCAGCTTGAGCATCGCCGGGATCACGCCCTGCACGAAGCGCAGCTTCTCGTAGGCATCGATCTGGAAATCGGCCGGCTCCTCGATCAGGGTGCCGTCGCGGTCCACGAACAGGATCGGGGTCATGCCGCCGCCCTCCATGCCTGCAAGGCGCCGAGCACGCGCTGGTTCTGCGCCGGCGTGCCCAGGGTGATGCGCAGCGCATCGCCCAGGCCCGGCGCGGCGCGCTGGTCGCGCACCACCACCCCGGCCACCAGCAGCGCCTGGAACGCGCCCTCGGCGTCGTCGAAGCGCAGCAGCAGGAAATTGCCCTGCGACGGATACACCTGGCGCACGCCCGGCAACGCCGCCAACGCGGCCTGCATGCGCGTGCGCTCGGTCCGCACCTCCTGCACCCGCGCCGCGGTCTGCCGCAGCGGTTCGGGCTGCAGCGCGGCCAGCGCCAGCTGCGTGCACGGCGCCGGAATCGGATACGGCGCCTGGCAGCGGCGCAGCACCGCGATCAGCGCTGGATCGGCGATCACGCAGCCGATCCGCGCCGCCGCCAGGGCGTGCGCCTTGGACAGCGTGCGCAGCACCGCCAGGTTGGCATGGCGCGCGAGCAAGCGGGTGGCCGAGGCTTCGTCGGAAAACTCGCCATAGGCTTCGTCCACCACCAGCACCGCACGTCCCTGCAGGCGCTCGGCGGCGCGATCGATGTCGGCCAGGGCGATCGCCGCACCGCCGGGGTTGCCCGGCGAACACAGGAATACCAGCTTGGCCATCTGGCTCAATGCGGCGTCCACCACCGCGTCCACGTCGGTCAGCAGGCCCTCGGCGGTATCGCGCAGCGGCACCTCGACCACGCGCGCGTTCTGCAGCCGCGCGCACACCGCGTACATGCCGAACACCGGCGGGGTGATGACGATGGCGTCGCGGCCCGGCTCGCACAGGGCGCGCAGCAGCAGGTCGATGGCCTCGTCGCTGCCACGGCCGAGCAGCAGTTGTTCCGGGGCGCAGGCGTACAGCTGCGCCAGTGCGGCGCGCAGCGCCGGCGGCTGCGGGTCGGGATAGCGGCGATTGCCGGCGTCGCCATCGGCAGCGTTGGCCCAGGCCGACTCGTTGGCATTGAGCCAGATCTCGCCCTGCAGCGCACTGCTGCGCGCGGACGAATAGCCGGCGAACTCGCGCAGGTCCGGGCGGACCAACGCCAGCACGGCGCGTGCGTCTGGAGTCCGGCTCATGCCGCCTTCTCCATGCGCAGCGCCACCGCGTTGGCGTGCGCGTCCAGACCCTCGGCGCGCGCCATCAGCACCGCGCAACCGCCGATCGCGGCGATGCCGGCGGCGCTGGCGCTCTGCACGCTGACGAAGTTCTGGAAGCTGGCCACGCTCACGCCGCTGTAGGCACGCGCCGCGCCGCTGGTGGGCAGCACGTGGTTGGTGCCGCTGCAGTAATCGCCCAGCGCCTCCGGAGTGTAGTCGCCCAGGAACACCGAGCCGGCGGCCTCGACCCGGTCCAGCCAGTCGCGCGGCGCGCGCAGCGCCAGGATCAGGTGTTCCGGGGCGTAGCGGTTGCTGATGGCGAAGGCATCCTCCAGCGTGTCGACGCCGATCAGCCGCGACGCGGCCAGCGCCTGCCGGGCGATCGCCGCGCGCGGCAGCGTCGCCAGCTGCCGCTCCAGTTCGTTCTCCACCGCCTCGATCAGCGCGGCGCTGTCGGACAGCAGCAATACCTGCGAGTCGGGGCCGTGCTCGGCCTGCGACAACAGGTCGGCGGCGACGAAGGCCGCATCGGCGCCGGCATCGGCGATCACCAGCACCTCGGACGGCCCGGCCGGCATGTCGATCGCCGCCGCGCCGGCCTGCGCGACCTGTTGCTTGGCTTCGGTGACGTAGCTGTTGCCCGGACCGAACAGCTTGTCGCAGGACGGCACGCTTTCGGTGCCGTAGCCCATCGCCGCGATCGCCTGGGCGCCGCCGAGCTTGAACACCCGGTCGACGCCGCACAGCGTCGCCGCGACCAGCACCGCCGGGTCGGCCGAGCCGTCGGCGCGCGGCGGCGTGCACAGCACCACCTCGCGACAACCGGCCAGCGCCGCCGGCACGCACAGCATCAGCGCGGTCGACGGCAGCGGTGCGCTGCCGGCCGGCACGTACAGGCCGACCCGGCCGATCGGCCGCACCACGCGCTCGCAGACCACGCCCGGCGCGGTCTCGACCGCGTACGGCTGCGCCATGCCGGCGCGGTGGAAGGTATCGATCCGCGCCGCCGCCTCGGCCATCGCCGCGCGCAGCGGCGCCGGCACCGCCGCCTCGGCGGCGGCGAACTCGGCGGCGCTCACTTCGAAGGTCTCCAGCACCACGCCGTCGAAACGCGCGGTGAGATCGCGCAGCGCGCCGTCGCCGCGGCTGCGCACGTCATTGAGCACCTGCGCCACCGCGTTGCGGGTCTGCTCGGCCACGCGCTGCACCGGCCGGGTCAGCGCCTGGGTGCGTTCCTGCGCGTCGAGCGCGCTCCATTCCAAACGATTCATGCCAGCGACCGCTCCACCGTCAACACCATCAAGCCCTGCGCGCCCGCGCGCTCCAGTTCCTCCATGCGCTGCCAGGTGATCGCACCGTGGCACATGGTCTGCAACTGCAGCGGGCCATCGGCATCGCCGGGCAGTTGCACCAGCGGTTCGGCGTCGGGCAGCAACCGCGCCAGGTCGGCGACGCGCTCGCGCGCGGCGCGGAACATCAGCAGCTTGCTGTCGCGCAGCTTGAGCACGCCGTCGAGCCGGCGCAGCAGCATCGCCGCCAGGCCGGCGCGGGCGTCGGCCGGTTCGCGCACCGGGCCGGCCAGCACCGCCTCGCTCTCCAGCAGCGTCTCCACCGGCTTGAGCTGGTTGGCGGCCAGGGTGGCGCCACTGGAGACCAGATCGCAGATCAGGTCGGCGGTGCCCAGGCGCGGCGCGATCTCCACCGAGCCGGACAGCTCAACCACCTGCGCGGCGATGCCACGCGCGTCCAGCCAGTCGGCCAGCACCGCCGGGTAGCTGGTGGCGATGCGCAGTCCCTGCACCTGCTGCGGACCGCTCCACTCCCAACTGTCCGGCACCGCCAGCATCAGCCGGCACTGCCCGAAGTTGAGCCCGCGCAGGGCACGATAGGCCTCGGGCAGGCCATTGCAGCGGCGCTCGCCGGCCTGCTCTTCGAGTTCGTTGCGGCCGACGATGCCGAAGTCGCACACGCCGTCGGCGATCAGCCCGGGAATATCGTCGTCGCGCACCAGCAGCAGGTCGACCGGCAACGATTCGCCGTAGCAGAACAGCTTGTCGCGGCTCTCGCGCCAGCTCAGCCCGCAGGCGGCCAGCACCGCACGGGCCGGCTCGGCCAGGCGGCCACTCTTCTGGATCGCGATACGCAGCCGGTCGCGGGCCGGTGCTGCCAGGGAAGCACTCATCAGGACATCTCAGTGGGAATCGGAGGGGCGCGCCGTCTGCCGGCGCAGCGCCGCGGCATAGCCGCCGGCGCCGTATTCCAGGGTCCGTGCGACACGGCCGATGGTGGTGACGCTGACCTGGGTCAGGTCGTGTATCTCGCGGTACGGCACGCCCTTGAGCAGCAGCGGCACCACGCGCCAGCGGTCCGCCATCGCCTCCAGCTCGGCCGGCGTGCACAGGTCCTGCAGGAACGCCGCCACTTCCTGCGGCTTGCCGAGCTGGGCCAGGGTGCGCGCCAACGCCTTGAACGAGGCGTCGCTGTCGCGGTCTTCTGCTGGGACGGGACGTTGTTTCATTGCGCTAATGTAATAGCACGCTATTACAAGGTCAAGCTTGCGCTGGTCGCAGCGACCTGGCATTTAGCCACCGGGCCCTCCTGTTGCACCTTCTGGCGCCCTGCGCGTTACCGCGATCCGGCCTCACGCTGCGCGCAGACACCTCCCGCGGCGGATGGAAGGATCGCCCAGCGGCCGCTAGGATCGGCGATGACCGCCGCCGCTCTGGAGTACCGCATGCGCACTGCGTGTTTTGCCGCCCTTGCCCTGTGCATGGCGACGCCGGCAGCGGCGCAGCCGCCGCCGGCGCCTCCCGCCCAGGGGGCCGCAAACGCCGACACCGCGGCCACTGTGGAGCAACTGCCGATCCGCTCCGCCGCCCAGCTCAAGGCCTACCTGCGCACCCACGCCGGCCAGCGCACGCCGCTGGACGCGCTCACGCCCGGCGCCCGCGAACGCTTCCTCGACGGCCTCGTGTTCGGCCGCAATGGCCTGGGTGGATTCGATACGCAGGACCTGCCACAGCTGACCCGCACGCAGGGCCGGGCGCTGCTGGCGCTGTTCGGGGTCGAGCGCTACGCGGAAAGCTTGCCGCACTGGGCGACGCAACCGCGCGCCCACGAGCCCACCGCCGCGATCGGCGACCTGGAGCGTCGCTACAACGGCTACAACCGGAATCTGGACGGCCTCGGTCGCACTGGACGCGATCCCTGGCCCGCAGTGCGCAGCGCCCTGCCCGAAGCATTCGACCCCGCCGCCATCGCGCAATCGGACGCGGCCGCGCTGGATCTTCTGTATCGGGCCGTCGTCGCGACCTACGCGCTGCGCCCCACCCCGGCGGGGCTGGACACGCAACTGCAGGTGTTGGCGCAGTTGCGGCGCCGCGGCCAGGCCAGCGCGGCGCAGGTGGACGACGCCGGCAACGCGCTGCTGCTCGCGCATCGTGTGGAAGACGCACGGCGCCTGCTGGCCGATGGCGGCAGCGCCGACTGGCCGCATTGGCTGCGCTTCGAGGACCGCCTGGGCGCGGCGGCGCAGGGGCCGACGCTGTGGTCGCTGGATGCCGATGGCCGCACCCTGCGCCGCCAGCGCATCGATCTGGGGCCGACCCAGCTCCTGGTCACCGCCGGCTGCCATTTCGCCGCCGACGCAGCACGCGCCATCGCCGCCGATCCCGAACTGGGCCCGGCGTTCCGCCGCCACGCGCTGTGGCTGACCCTGCCGCCCGGCAGCGAGGACCTGGAGGCGCTGCGCGCCTGGAACCAGGCGCAGCCGCAGACGCCGCTGCATCCGCTCTACGACGTGGAGGAATGGCCGCTGTTGCCGCGCGAGTGGCGCATGCCCACGTTCTTCCTGGTGCGCGACGGCAAGGTCGTCGCGCAAGTGCAGGGCTGGCCGGTGGACGATGGCGCGCAGCGGCGTGCACTCAAGGCGATGCTGCAGGGTGCCGGCCTGCTGTAGCCTGCGTTTTTGGGATCAGCCGTGGCCGGGATCACCGACCATGCCGGTCGCGGCTGAAGCCGCTCCCACGAAGATCTCGCACAGCGCGGCGGCCGTCGCCGGCCGCCGCCACCAGACTCAGGCCATCACCTTGGCCTGCTCCAGCTCCACCTGCAGCGTGCTGGCCAGTTCGTCGCGGGCGATCTCGAACTGCTGCTCGCGCAGCAGGTCCTTGACCGCGACCACCCCGCGCGCCAGCTCGTCGTCGCCGGCCAGCACCACGAAGCGGATGCCGGCACGGGCCGCGTACTGGAACTGCTTGCCGATCTTCTTCGGCTCCATCTGCACTTCGGTGTTGATGCCGCCGGCGCGCAGGCGCCGCGCGATGTCCAGCGCGTCGTCCAGCTTGGCTTCGTCCATCAGCGCCACCATGGCCTGCACGCTGCTGGAGGCGATGCCGTCGATCAGGCCGGCCTCGCGCAACTGCCAGAACAGCCGGGTCAGGCCGATGGAGATGCCCACGCCGGGCAGCTTGGATTTGCTGTAGTGGCTGGCCAGGTCCTCGTAGCGGCCGCCCGAGCAGATCGAGCCGATCTGCGGGTAGTCGGTCAGCAAGGTCTCGTAGACGGTGCCGGTGTAGTAGTCCAGGCCGCGGGCGATGGAGAAATTGAGGCAGTACGCGGTCTCCGGCACGCCCAGCGCCTTGACCAGGGCCAGTACCTCGCGCAGTTCGGCCACGCCCTCGCGCAGGGTCGCACTGGACGCCGCATCGGCCTCCAGCGCCTGCAGCCGCGCCAACGCATCGTCGTGGCCGCTGGAGCGCACCGCGACGAAGTCGAGGATGCGCTGCACCTGCTCGGCGGGAATGCCGAAGGCTTCGCCGGCCAGCGTCTCGCGCACGTAGTCGGCGCCGCGCTTGTCCAGCTTGTCGACCTCGCGCAGCACCGCGAGCTGGCGCTCGCCCTCGGCCACGCCCAGGCTCTCGAAGAAACCGCGCATCAGCTTGCGGTTGTTCAACTGCACGGCGAAATCGCCGATGCCCAGCTCGGCGAACACCGCGTGGATCACCGCCAGCACCTCGGCGTCGTAACGGATGCTCAGCGCATCCTTGCCGATCACGTCGATGTCGCACTGGTAGAACTCGCGGAAGCGGCCACGCTGGGCGCGCTCGCCGCGGTACACGCGCTGCATCTGGTAGCGCCGGAACGGGAAGCTCAGCTCGTGTTCGTGCTCGGCCACGTAGCGGGCCAACGGCACGGTCAGGTCGAAGCGCAGCGCCAGCTCCGGCAGCCCGCCCTCGCCGCCCTCGGCCGCGGCATTGGCCAGCGCACCGGTGGACTGCACGAAGTACACCTGGCGCTCGGTCTCACCGCCGGACTTGGTCAGCAGCACGTCGGACAGCTCGAACACCGGCGTCTCCACCGGCAGGAACCCGAACCGCTCGTAATTGCGGCGGATGACGTCCAGCATGCGCTGGAACGCGATCTGCTCGCGTGGCAGCAATTCCATGATGCCGGGCGGCGTACGGGGCTTGATCACGTGCGGAACTCCTGCGATTCGGGGGCGAGCGGGACGCCAATTCTAGCCGCACCGGCCACGCGCGGCCGCATCGGCGTATCATTCGCCGGTGCCGAAGCCGCTGCCACGCCCATGAACAGGCCTCCTTCCGGATTCGCCCTGCCCTACGCCGACGCGTCCGCCCCGCGCGAACCGCGCGGTAACGAGTGCCTGCATTGCGCGGTCCGCCACTTGGCGATCTGCTCGGCGCTGGCCTGCGACGAGGTGCAGGCGCTGGAACGGGCCACGACCTCGCTGCACTACGCCGCCGGCGCCACTTTGGCCCGCACCGGCGAGGCACGACAGGCGGTCTACACCGTCACCGCCGGCGCGCTGCGCCTGGTCCGCACCCTTGCCGACGGACGCCGCCAGGTGGCCGGTTTCGTCCTGCCCGGCGACTACGTCGGCCTGAGCGAATCGGCCAGGCACCGCCACGATATCGAAGCCATCGCCGACAGCCGGGTGTGCCGGGTGCCGGTGGCGCAGATGCAGCAGTTGCGCACGCAGTTCCCGCACCTGGAGCGCAAGCTGCTGCAACGCGCCTGCCTGGAGCTGGATGCGGCGCAGGACGCGGCGCTGTCGCTGGCGCGGCTGCAGCCGGCCGAGAAACTGGCCGACTTCCTGCTCAAGCTGGCGGCCCGCGCGGCGCGCCAGGGCGATGCCGGCAACAAGGTGGTGCTGCCGATGGGCCGCGGCGACATCGCCGACCATCTCGGCCTGACCATGGAGACAGTCAGCCGTACCTTCACCAAGCTGCGCCAGCAGGGCCTGATCGCGCTGCCGCAACTGCATGTGGTGGAGATTCGCGACTTCGCCGCGCTGCACCGGCTGGCGTCGGACGAAGACTGAGCGGACCGGCGTGGCGATTTTTTCGCCACGCGGCTCCAGGCACCGACGCCATGCGGTGCCTGGCCACTTATCCACAGGATTCCAGAGCAACGCTCCACATCGCGTGTGGACAACCGTGCAGTGCCCGCCGGCGGCCAACCGATCACCGGTTTGCTGCCGCGTGCAGCACCGCCGCACCGCCAGCTCTGAACGCTTCAGCCGGCCATCGCGGCGGCGACGCCCGACCGGCATAGACTGCGTGCGCAACACACCTGCGGCGCCGCCGCGGTGCCGGTGGGGGGGACCACTCGGAGGGCCAACATGGCCGTCGCCATCGAGATGCAACACGCCTCGCGCGCCTGCGTGATGCTGGACCGCGAGCGCGAACTGGAGTTCTGGAAGGCGCATTACGCACACAGCCCCTTCCATCAGCCCGGTTACACGTTCCACGACTACGAGCCGGCGCTGAAGCTGGCCTACGATGCCTACCTCAAGTACCACGGCCAGCGCGTGGAAGAGGTGGTCGCGCAACTGCGCGATGTGTTCCTGCGCGACCACCCGCGCTCGCGCCTGGACTGGCTGCAGGTCCGCGGCATCGTCCTGGCCGCCTGGCAGCGGCTGCAGCCGTCCGACTGAGCCGTCGAGCGCGCTCGCGCGCGCCCAGGCCCGCGTCGCTCAACCGGCCAGCAGCCGCGCGCGCAGCGCCGCGTAGTCCGGCGCGATCGGCTCGGCCTGCGCGGGCCGCTGCAGCAGCGCCGCCAAGGCCGGCGGCACCGCCACCGGCTGGCCGATCAGTGGCTCCACCACCCCTTCGAACTTGGCCGGATGCGCGGTAGCCGCCACCGCCCAATCGCCGGCGTCCGCCTCCGCGCCCTCGGCACGCAGTTGCTGCAGCACGTGCAGCGCGGTGGCGGTGTGCGGGCAATGCACCTCGCCGTAGCGGCGGAAGCGCTCGCCGATGGTCTGGCGGATCTGCGCATCGTCCACCGAGTACGCCTGGAACTGGGTGCGCAGCGTGGCGTCGTCGCCCTGATACAGCCAGCGCAGGCGCTCGACATTGCTCGGCGCGCCGACGTCCATCGCATTGGCCAGGGTCGCCACGCTGGGCTGCGGCGCGTAATCGGCGCCGGCGAAGAAGTCCGGCAGCACGCGGTTGGCGTTGGTCGCCAGCACGATCCGGCCCAGCGGCACGCCCAGCGCACGCGCCAGGATCGCGGCCAGCGCATTGCCCAGGTTGCCGGTGGGCACCACCAGATTCAGCGGCTGCGCATGCGCGGCATGGTGCTGCAGGGCTGCATGCGCGTAGTAGCTCATCTGCGGCAGCAAGCGCCCCAGGCTGATGCTGTTGGCCGAACTCAACGGCGCCTGCGCCTGCAGGTCGGCGTCGTTCAGGGCTTGCTTGACCAGCGCCTGGCAATCGTCGAACGAGCCGGCCACGCGCAACGCCTGGATGTTGTCGCCGAAGCAGCCGAGTTGGTGCGCCTGCCGCGGCGACACGCGCCCGTCCGGATACAGCACCACCACGCGCAGCCCGGGCTGGCGATGGAACGCGGCCGCGACCGCGGCACCGGTATCGCCGGAGGTGGCGACGAGGATGGTCAACGGCGTTTCCGCACCCCGCCGCAGCCGGGTCAGGCAGGCGGCCAGGAAGCGCGCGCCGAAGTCCTTGAACGCGGCGGTCGGCCCATGGAACAACTCCAGCGCGTGGTCGCCGGGCGTGGCCAGCGGCTGCAGCGGCGCGGCGAAGTCGAAGGCCTCCGCGCAGATGGCCGGCAGGTCCGCAGCCAGAGCGTCGCCATCGAAGAACGGCGCCAGCAGATCCGCGGCGGTCTCGGCGAGGCTGGCACCGGCGCGCAGGTCGCGGGCGGCGGGCAGGCGCTCGGGGACGTACAGGCCGCCATCGGGGGCGAGTCCGGCGGCGATGGCCTGGCTGAGCGAGACGGCAGGAGCGGCGTTACGGGTGGAGATGAAGTTCATGGTGGTTCCGGTGGCAGGGGAATTCGGTCGCACTGGCATTTCTGGCTCTGGCTTTGGCTCTTGCGTTAGCTTTTGGCTCTTGCTCTTGCTTTGGCTGTTGCGCTTCTGCTTTACCGGGGGCCCCTCGGCGCGGCAGCCGCGGCGGGCGAATACCCGAAGGGCGACGCGCAGGATGCGCGTCGTTTTTCGCCGGCACATGGATGTGCCGTCGAAAAATGCCCGTCGTGGCTGCGGACCCGGAGCGCGTCAGCGCGGAGGGCGCGCTGCGGGGTGTGCTTTCTTTTGGTTACTTTTCTTTGCACAAGCAAAGAAAAGTGACTCGCCGACAGGCGAAAGCTGTTGCTGTTGCACTCGTTGTCACCATGGCTGAATCGTGCAGCATCAGCCGCGGCCGCACCTCATCGTAACGCCCGGTCGCGTCTGACTCTCCCACAGAAAAGCACTAAGACGGAGCGTGCGACGCACTGAGCTCTTAATCGGCGGATGAGCATCGACTCGCTTCTGCA
>NZ_NMPP01000004.1:0-31377 GCF_009192885.1 Xanthomonas sp. LMG 12462
CTGACGCCGCTCCTACAGTTCAGCCACGGCGGCAGCATCTTCAAGAGCAAAGCTTTCGCCTGGCGGCGAGTCACTTTTCTTTGCTTGTGCAAAGAAAAGTAACCAAAAGAAAGCACACCCTGCCTCGCGCCCTCCGCGCTAACGCGCTCCGGGTCCGCGTCCGTGCCAGGGATTCGCGGAAGGGGCATCCTGCCCCTGCCGCGAACGGCGCACATCCATGTGCGCCGCCCCTTCGGGGTTTTTCCCCGGCACGGCCGCCGCTTCGGAAGGGAACCCGGTAAGGCAACAGCAACAGCAAGAGCAACAGCAAGAGCAACAGCAAAGCTTGGCCGCGGTAGCGGCCTTGGTACCGACATTGGAGTGGACATGGACCCGATCGATACGCGCGCCCTGCAGGACCTGGATGCCGCGCACCACCTGCACCCGTTCAACGACAACGCCGCCCTGGCGCAGAAAGGCACCCGCATCCTCACCCGCGGCGACGGCGCCTACGTCTGGGATGCCGACGGCAACCAGTTGCTGGATGCCTTCGCCGGCCTGTGGTGCGTCAACGTCGGTTACGGGCGCAAGGAACTCGGCCAGGCCGCCGCGCGGCAGATGGAACAGCTGGCGTACTACAACAGCTTCTTCCAGTGCACCACCGAACCCACCATCCGCCTGGCCGCCAAGCTCTCCGAACTGGCGCCCGGCGACCTCGACCATGCCTTCTTCACCAACTCCGGCTCCGAGGCCAACGACACCATCCTGCGCCTGGTGCGGCACTTCTGGGCCGTGCAGGACCAGCCGCAGAAGACCATCTTCATCGGCCGCCACGACGGCTACCACGGCACCACCATGGCCGGCGCCAGCCTCGGCGGGATGAAGGGCATGCACCGCCAGGGCGGCCTGCCGATCCCCGACATCCACCACATCGATCCGCCGTACTGGTTCGGCGACGGCGGCGACATGGACCCGGAGGAATACGGGCTGCTCGCCGCGCGGCGGCTGGAGGACAAGATCCTGGAGCTGGGGCCGGAGCGGGTGGCCGCGTTCATCGGCGAGCCGATCATGGGCGCGATCGGCGTGTACATTCCGCCGCGCAGCTACTGGCCGGAGATCGAGCGCATCTGCCGCCGCTACGACGTGCTGCTGGTCGCCGACGAGGTGATCTGCGGCTTCGGCCGCACCGGCGAATGGTTCGGGTCGCAACACTTCGGCTTCCAGCCGGACGTGATGACCATTGCCAAGGGCATCACCTCCGGCTACATCCCGCTCGGCGCGGCGATGTTCGGCACGCGCGTGGCCAGGGTGCTGAAGGAGCAGGGCGGCGAACTGGCGCATGGTTGCACCTATTCCGGGCACCCGGTGTGCGCGGCGGTGGCGCTGGAGAACCTGCGCCTGCTGCAGGACGAGGGCATCGTCGAACGCGCGCGCAGCGAGATCGCGCCGTACCTGGCGCAACGCTGGGCCGAGCTGGGCGAGCACCGGCTGGTCGGCGAGGCGCGCATCGTCGGCATGATCGGCGCGCTGGAACTGGTGCCGGACAAGCCGCGGCGGCAGTACTTCCCCGAGCGCGGCAAGGTCGGCGCATTGTGCCGCGACAATGCGCTGCGCCGCGGCCTGATCCTGCGCGCCACCAACGACGCGATGCTGCTGTCGCCGCCGTTGATCCTCAGCCGTGCCCAGGTCGACGAACTGTTCGACAAGGCCTGGCTGGCGCTGGAGGATACGGCCCAGGCGCTGGGCAAATAGCCCGGCGCTGGGTAGTCTGGAGCCCCGATCCCGGATCCGGCGCGCGCCGCCGATCCTTCCATTCCTGCCCCCACGGACCCGCGGAGACCTGCGATGAAGCTGCGACTGCTCACTCTTTCCCTGGCCACGGCGCTGCTCGCCGGCTGCGGCGGCTCCGGCGGCGACGCGGACAAGGCGGGGCAGGGCGAGGCGAAGGTCCTCAACGTCTACAACTACTCGGACTACATCGCCGAGAACACGATTCCCGACTTCGAGAAGCAGAGCGGGATCAAGGTCACCTACGACGTCTTCGACAGCGACGAGATGGTGGAGACCAAGCTGCTGGCCGGCGGCAGCGGCTACGACGTGGTGGTGCCGACGCTGAACTTCTTCGGCCGGCAGATCCAGGCCGGTGTGTTCCTGCCGCTGGACAAGAGCAAGATCCCGAACCTGGCCAATCTCGATCCGCAGATCATGCAGCGCATCGCGCAGCAGGATCCGGGCAACAAGTACGGCGTGCCGTACATGGTCGGCACCACCGGCATCGGCTACAACGTCGACAAGGTCAAGGCCGCGTTCGGCAGCACCGACATCGCCAACAGCTGGGACCTGGTGTTCAAGCCGGAGAACCTGTCCAAGCTGAAGGACTGCGGCGTGACCCTGCTGGACACGCCCTCGGACCTGATCCCGATCGCGCTGCACTACCTTGGGGAGGATCCGCACACCACCGACCCGGCCAAGATCGAGCAGGCCGCGGCGCTGATCAAGCGCATCCGCCCCTACGTGCAGAATTTCCACTCCTCGCAGTACGTGACTTCGCTGGCCAACGGCAGCACCTGCCTGGCGGTGGGCTGGTCCGGCGACATCATCCAGGCCCGCGACCGTGCCGAGGAAGCCAAGAACGGCGTGCACGTGGCCTATTCGATTCCCAAGGAAGGCGCGCCGCAGTGGTTCGACATGCTGGCCATCCCCAAGGACGCCAAGCATCCGGAGAATGCCTACGCGTTCATCAACTACCTGCTGACGCCCAAGGTGGCCGCGGCCAATACCGACTTCATCCACTACGCCAACCCGGTGCCGCAGGCGACCCCGCTGGTGGACGCGGCGATCCGCAACGATCCCACCATCTATCCGCCGCCGGACGTGGCCGCGAAGATGTTCACCTATTCGATCAACCCGCCCGAGGTGGACAAGCTGTACACCCGCCTGTGGACGGAGATCAAGACCGGCCGTTGAGCCGCCGGCGTTGCGGTCCGGGTAAGGCTTTGCGGGTTGCCTCGGACCGCTATCGCGCTGCGCTTGCCCGAGCGACCAGGGTGAGCGTAAGCGGCTGTTGTGGGAGGGACTTCAGTCCCGACGCGATGCTGCCTGGGACGCATCGCGTCTTCGCCCGTCGCGGCTGAAGCCGCTCTTCCCTCTTTGCCGGTCCACGCAGGTATCGCGCCGGCACGCTCTCCCGTTTGATCGGAGCGGGCCACACCTTTTCCCGCAGGAGCGGCTTCAGCCGCGACGGGCCTTCCCGATCGCGCCCCGTCGCGCGGCCGAAGGGCGCCCCGACACATCGCTCCCCCGACCAAGCGGCCGGGTCGGGCGCCGCACAGCGTCCGCCATCGCGGCGGCGCCGCAGCGCCACCGCCACGCCGCGCTCACGCACTCTGTACTCACCGGTACAAATAATGCGCCGGCTGGCGTACGCTACCGTTTGGTGGCGTCGCCGTTCCGACCCGGCGACGTTCTTCCTCTCCCCAGGAATCAGCGACTTGAGCAACCACGACCCAGACTCCTCACAGGCGCCGCGGCAGGCCGCCGCGCGCGATGCCCACGCCGGCCAGGGCCAGTCCGGCTCGCCCCGGGACGACAAGGGCCATGACAGCAAGGGCCAAGACGACGACGGCAAGTCCGACACGCCGTCGCCGCTGAAGAACCCCAAGGTCAAATGGACCCTGCTGCTGATCGGCCTGCTGGTGGTGATCGGCCTGGTAGTGTGGCTGATCTATTACCTCACCACCGGCCGCTACCTGCAGGAGACCAACAACGCCTATCTGCAGGCCGATACGGTGGCGGTGGCGCCGCGGGTCAACGGCTACGTGACCGCGGTGTATGTGCGCGACAACCAGAGCGTGGCCGCCGGGCAGCCGCTGCTGGAGATCGACCCGCGCACCTACCGCGCCACCCTGGAGCAGGCGCAGGCGGCGATCGCGGTGCGCCAGGCCGACATCGCCGCCGCCGAGGCCGGGCTGCAGGCGCAGCGCGCCAGCCTGCTGCAGGCGCGCACCCAGGTCACTGCCGCCGCCGCCAGCCTGCGCTTCGCCCAGGGCGAGGCCAAGCGCTTCGGGCCGTTGGCCGCGTCCGGCGCCGACACCCACGAACACTACGAAAGCATCGTCCACGACCGCGACCGCGCGCAGGCGCAGTTCGACGCGGCCAAGGCCCAGGTCGTCGCTGCGGAGAGCCAGGTGCAGGGCACCAGCGCCAAGCTCGACCAGGCCCGCGCCGGGCTGGTGCAGGCGCAGGCCGACGCCGCGCAGGCGGAAGTGGCGGTGGAGGACACCCGCCTGACCGCGCGCATCGCCGGCCGCATCGGCGACAAGACCGTGCAGGTCGGCCAGTTCGTCGCGGCCGGCACCCGGTTGATGAGCGTGGTGCCGGTGGACGCGCTGTACCTGAGCGCCAACTTCAAGGAAACCCAGGTCGGGCTGATGCGGCCGGGGCAGCCGGCGCGGATCGAGGTCGATGCGCTGTCCGGGGTGGAACTGGACGGCGTGGTCGAGAGCATCGCTCCGGGCACCGGATCGCAGTTCGCGCTGCTGCCGCCGGAGAACGCCACCGGCAACTTCACCAAGGTGGTGCAGCGGGTGCCGGTGCGCATCCGCCTCAAGGCTGGCGCCGAGGCGCGCAAGGTGCTGGTGCCGGGCATGTCGGTGACGGTGACGGTCGATACGCGCAGTGCCAAGGATGCCAAGGAGCGCGTGGAGGAAGAGGACGCGCAGGGCCAGGATACGGTCGCCCCGCGCGGGCGCACCCCGTGAGCGAAGCGGCCGCGGCGGCTGGCGCGCAGGCGTCGCAAAAGGCCGACACCGGCGCCTGGCTGGCGGTGGCCGCCGGCACCATCGGCTCGTTCATGGCGACGCTGGACATTTCCATCGTCAACGCCGCACTGCCGACCATCCAGGGCGAGGTCGGCGCCAGCGGCACCGAAGGCACCTGGATCTCGACCTCCTACCTGGTCGCCGAGATCGTGATGATCCCGCTGACCGGCTGGTTCGTGCGCACCCTGGGGCTGCGCAACTTCCTGCTGATCTGCGCGCTGCTTTTCACGTTTTTCTCGGTGGTGTGCGGGCTGTCCAGCAGCCTGACCATGATGATCCTCGGCCGGGTCGGCCAGGGCTTCGCCGGCGGCGCGCTGATCCCCACCGCGCTGACCATCGTCGCCACGCGGCTGCCGCCGGCGCAGCAGACCCTGGGCACGGCGCTGTTCGGCATGACCGTGATCCTGGGGCCGGTGATCGGGCCGCTGCTGGGCGGCTGGCTCACCGAGAACGTCAGCTGGCACTACGCGTTCTTCCTCAACGTGCCGGTCTGCGCCGGCCTGGTGGCGCTGCTGCTGCTCGGGCTGCCGCACGAGCGCATGTATCTGCGTGGCCTGCTCGACGCCGACTGGCTCGGCATCTTCGGCCTGACCGCCGGACTGGGCGCGCTGACCGTGGTGCTGGAAGAAGGCCAGCGCGAGCGCTGGTTCGAATCCACCGAGATCGTGCTGCTGAGCGTGGTCTCGCTGGTCGGCTTCATCGCCCTGGTGGCCTCGCAGTTCCTCAGCCGGCAGCCGGTGATCCGCCTGTCGATCCTGCTGCAGCGCAGTTTCGGCGCGGTGTTCGTGATGGTGATGGCGGTGGGCATGATCCTGTTCGGGGTCATGTACATGATCCCGCAGTTCCTGGCGGTGATCTCCGGCTACAACACCGAGCAGTCCGGCTACGTGGTGCTGCTGTCGGGCGTCCCCACGGTGCTGCTGATGCCGATGATGCCCAAGCTGCTGACCACGGTGGACGTGCGTGTGCTGGTGCTGGGCGGTTTGAGCTGCTTCGCCGCGGCCTGCTTCGTCAACATGCACCTCACCGCCGAGTCGGTCGGCATGCATTTCGTCGCCGGGCAGCTACTGCAGGGCTGCGGGCTGGCGCTGGCGATGATGTCGCTCAACCAGGCGGCGATCTCTTCGGTGCCGCCGGACCTGGCCGGCGACGCCTCGGGCCTGTTCAATGCCGCGCGCAACATGGGCGGCTCGATCGGCCTGGCGCTGATCTCCACCTTCCAGGAGCGGCGCATGGTGTTCCATACGCAGATGCTCGGCAGCGGCACCACCGCCAATTCGCCGCTGGCGCAGGACTACCTGCACGGCATCGCCGCGCAACTGCAGTCGGTGTCCGGCGCCGGCGCGGCGATGCAGTCGCTGGCGCAACTGGCGCGGCTGGTGCAGCAGCAGGCCCTGGTGATGACCTACAACGATCTGTTCTGGATCTTCGGGGTGATCGTGGTCTGCACGATCCCGCTGGCGTTCCTGCTCAAGCCGCTGCCCAAGGGCGGCGCTCCGCTCGCGATGCATTGAGGATTCCATGGCCCTGCGTTTCTCCCGCGTTCTCGTCGCCGCCGCGCTGCCCTCGCTGCTGTCGGCCTGCATGCTCGGCCCGGACTACGTGAAGCCGCCGCCGGTGGCCGAGGCGGCGCTGGCGCAGCCGCGGCTGCACCGCGCCGATGCCACGGCCGCGGCCGCCGGCGTGGTGCCGGCACCGCCGCCGCAGCGCTGGTGGGACACCCTGCAGGATCCGCAATTGACCATGCTGGTCGAGCAGGCCCTGCAGCACAGTCCCAACCTGCGGGTGGCGCAGGCGCGCCTGCGCGCCTCGCGCGCGCTGGTCGACCAGCGCCACGCCGAGCAGTTGCCCAGCGTTGGCGCCAACGCGGCCTATCTCAACGCGCGCGCGCCGGATGCGCTGACCGACCGCCTGGGCAGCATCGCCGCCGGCACCGGCCAGCCGGTGGAGATCGATCCGCGTGCGCAGCTCTACAGCGTCGGCATCGATGCCAGCTGGGAACTGGATTTCTTCGGCCGCCGCCGCCGCGCCAGCGAGGGCGCACTGGCCGATGCCCAGGCCGACGAGGCCGACCTCGCCGACACCCAGGTGCAGATCGCCGCCGAAGTGGGGCAGGCCTACCTGGGCTACCGCAGCACGCGTGCGCGCATGGCCGTGGCCCAGCGCAACCTGGAGGCTGCCCGGCAGACCCTGCAGTTGACCCGGCAGCGCCGCGAGCGCGGCGCCGACGCCGACCTGCAGGTGGAACGCGCGCAGGCGCAACTGCAGCAACAGGAAGCGGTACTCCCGGACCTGCAGGCGCAGGCGCAGGTGGCGCTGGACCAGCTGGCGCTGATGATCGGCCGCGAGCCCGGCGCGCTCGATGCCGAACTGGCCGCCGACCGGCCGTTGCCGACGCTGCCGGCGACGGTGCCGGTGGACGACGCCGGCGCGCTGATCCGCCGGCGCCCGGACGTGCGCCGCGCCGAGCGCCAGCTGGCCGCCTCGTCGGCGAAGATCGGCGAAGCGCTGACCGCGTATTTCCCGCAGGTCACGCTGCTGGGCAACATCGGCATGGCCGCGACCTCGCCGGGCGATCTCGGCCGCGACGCCGTCAACAGCGTGGTGGCGCCGTTCCTGCGCTGGTCGATCTTCGATTTCGGCAGCACCCGTGCCAAGGTCGAGCAGGCCCGCGCCGGCAACGCCGCGCGGCTGGCCGCCTACGAAGGCACGGTGCTGGCCGCGCTGCAGGATGCCAACGGCGCCCTGGCGCGGTTCGGCGCCGCGCGCCAGCAGGCGCTGGCCGCGGACAAGGCCGCGGCCTCGGCCGATCGTTCCGCCGCGTTGCTGCAGCAACGCTATGCCGCCGGCGCCTCGTCGCTGATCGATGCGCTGGACGTGCAGCGCCAGCAGGCTTCCGCCCAGGACAGTGCACTGCAGGCGCATACCCAGGTGCTGCTGCGCTACGTGGCCTTGCAGAAGAGCCTGGGCCTGGGCTGGGCGGCACTGGAGGCGCCGGCGTCCGCGCCAGCGCCAGCCACGGCGCAGTAAGCGCTTGCTGCTTTGACGAATCCCCAATCCCCACTCCCGAATCCCGACTCCCGCGCCGCCGCGGTATCGCCGACGCGGCGCCCACGGCTACACTGAGACTCACCGCGCCGCGGTCGCCGCCGCAGCGGCGCTCCGCACGACGGCGTGCTTCACGGGGAATCAGCGATGGCGTTGAGCGAAGCGAGAACCGACCATCTGCCGGCACCGCCGCCGGCCAAGGGCGCCGGCTATGTGTCCATCGCCGGCCTGCGCAAGGAATTCGACGGGTTCGTCGCGCTGGACGACATCGACCTGGATATCGGCCAGGGCGAGATCTTCGCGCTGCTCGGCGGTTCCGGCAGCGGCAAGTCGACGCTGCTGCGCTGCCTGGGCGGGTTCGAGCAGCCCAGCCGCGGCCGCATCGTGCTCGACGGCCAGCCGCTGGATGGGCTGCCGCCGTACCAGCGCCCGCTCAACATGATGTTCCAGTCCTACGCGCTGTTCCCGCACATGAGCGTGGAGCAGAACATCGCCTTCGGGCTGAAGCAGGACGGCCTGTCGCGCAGCGCCATCGCCAGCCGTGTCGGCGAGATGCTGGAGCTGGTGCGGCTGGGCACGCTCGGCAAGCGCAAGCCGCACCAGCTCTCCGGCGGCCAGCAGCAGCGCGTGGCGCTGGCGCGCTCGCTGGCCAAGCGCCCGAAACTGCTGCTGCTGGACGAGCCGATGGGCGCGCTGGACAAGAAGCTGCGCTCGCAGATGCAGCTGGAACTGGTCTCGATCATCGAGACCTCGGGGGTGACCTGCGTGATGGTCACCCACGACCAGGAGGAGGCGATGACCATGGCCACGCGCATCGCGCTGATGGAGCAGGGCCGCATCCGCCAGGTCGGCACGCCGGGCGACATCTACGAGTCGCCGAACAGCCGTTTCGTCGCCGAGTTCATCGGCTCGGTGAACATGTTCGAGGGCCGCATCGGCGAGGACCATCCCGACCACGTGACCGTGTTGTGCCCGCAGTTCCCGGTGCCGATCTACATCAGCCACGGCATCACCGGCGTGGAAGGGCAGGAGGTGGCGTTCGCGGTGCGTCCGGAAAAGGTCTGGATCACCAAGGGCGAACCCGAGCAGACCTATAACAAGGCGCGCGGCACCATCGAGGACATCGCCTATTTCGGCAGCCACTCGATCTTCCACGTGCGCCTGCCCAGCGGCATCCGCGTGCAATCCAACTTCGCCAACCAGAAGCGCTGGGACAGCGAAGGCATGACCTGGGGCGACACGGTGTGGGTGTCGTGGGACGACAACGACGGCGTGGTGCTGACCGCATGAGCGCGCCCGTCGTCCCGGTGCCGCCGCAACCGACGCCACGGCTGCGCCTGCAGCAGCGCTTGCGCCTGGGCTCGCTGCCGGCGTTGCGCTGGCTGGTGATCGCCGCGCCGTACCTGTGGCTGCTGCTGTTCTTCGCGATCCCGTTCCTGATCGTGCTGCGCATCTCCTTCGCCGAACAGGCGATCCGCAGCCCGCCGTACAGCGAACTGCTCGAAGTCCGCGACGGCGTGCTGACGCTGAAGCTGACCCTGCAGAACTACCTGGCGCTGCTGCGCGACCACCAGTACATCGAGGCCTACTGGGGCTCGATCAAGATCGCCGGCATCTCCACCGCGCTGACCCTGCTGATCGGCTATCCGATGGCCTACGCGATCGCGCGGCTGTCGCCGTCGGCGCGCAACATCGCGATGATGCTGGTGGTGCTGCCGTCGTGGACCTCGTTCCTGATCCGCGTCTACGCCTGGATCGGCATCCTCGACAGCAATGGCGTGCTCAACCGGGCGCTGCTGGCGCTGGGCCTGATCGATGCGCCGCTGCATATCCTGTACACGCCGGTCGCCGCCTACATCGGCATCGTCTACTGCTATCTGCCGTTCATGGTGCTGCCGCTGTACGCGACCCTGGTCAAGCTCGACCAGCGCCTGCTCGAGGCCGCCTACGATCTCGGTGCGCCGCCGTGGAAGGCGTTCCTGACCGTGACCCTGCCGCTGTCGCGGCCGGGCATCGTCGCCGGCTGCATGCTGGTGATGATCCCGGCGGTGGGCGAGTTCGTGATCCCGGAGATGCTCGGCGGCCCGGACACGCTGATGATCGGCCGGGTGCTGTGGGGCGAGTTCTTCAACAACCGCGACTGGCCGACCGCCTCGGCGGTGGCGATCGCGATGCTGGCGCTGCTGATGGTGCCGATCCTGATCTTCAACCGCTACCAGCAGCGCCAGCTCGAAGGCGGGCAGGCATGAGCGGCGCGCGCGGCGGCATGGGCAGGGTATTGCGCTGGACGGTGCTGGGCGCCGGCTTCGCCTTCCTGTACCTGCCGATCCTGCTGTTGATGGTGTATTCGTTCAACGCCTCCAAGCTGGCGACGGTGTGGGCCGGTTTCTCCACCAAGTGGTACGGCGAACTGCTGCGCGACCGGCAGATCCTGCAGGCGGCGTGGATCAGCCTGAAGGTGGCGTTCTGGACCGCCACCGCGTCGATGGTGCTCGGCACGCTGGCGGCGATGGCGATGACCCGCTTCCGCCGCTTCCCCAGCAAGAGCCTGTTCGGCGCGCTGGTGACCGCGCCGCTGGTGATGCCGGAGGTGATCATCGGCCTATCGATCATGATGATGCTGGTATCGATGGGCGGGGTGCTCGGCATCCCGCCGAAGGGCGTGATGGCGATCTGGGCCGCGCATGTCACCTTCACCCTGTCCTTCGTCACCGTGGTGGTGTCCTCGCGCCTGCAGGAACTGGACCGCTCGCTGGAAGAGGCGGCGATGGACCTGGGCGCCAACCGGCTCAAGGTGTTCTTCCTGATCACCGTGCCGATCATCGCCCCGGCGCTGGTGTCGGGCTGGCTGCTGGCGTTCACCCTGTCGCTGGACGACGTGGTGATCGCCAACTTCGTCGCCGGCCCGGATTCGACCACGCTGCCGATGACCGTGTTCTCGTCGGTGCGCATGGGCCTGAAGCCCAAGATCAATGCGCTGGCCACGCTGATGGTGCTGGCGGTGTCGATCGCCGCCGTCGTCGGCTGGTGGCTGATGGCGCGCAGCGAGAAGCGCCGCCAGCGCGACATGCAGTTGGCGCAACAGCAGGGGGGATGATGTGTGCTGCTTTTCCGTGGAGCGGCGTCAGCCGCGACACGCATTGCCGGTAAGGCCTGTCGCGGCTTAAGCCGCTCCCACAGGATCGTGCGGCGGGCTCGCCTGGTGCACTGTGGGAGGGACTCCAGTCCCGACGCATTGCGCCATCGGAGAGCACGGCGCGTCGCTCCTGGCTGCTGCATGACAGTCGACTCATACAGGCCACGCGGAACACTGTGAGCCATCGCGCTCTACGGCATCGCCACGTCGCCGCAACGTCCACGGCGCTAGGCTGGCCGGACATTTTCCAGGAGTCCGCGCGATGCCTTACGACACTGTCAATCCGGCCAACGGCCACGTCGAATACAGTCTCGAGCTGATGGATGCCGCCGCCGTCGAACAGCGCCTTGCCGCTGCGGCGCAGGCGTTTCCGGGCTGGGCGGCGACGCCGCTGGAGCAGCGCGGCGCGTTGCTGCGCAAGGTCGGTGCGCAACTGCGTGAACAGCGCGACGCGATCCAGCGGGTGATGACCGCGGAAATGGGCAAGCTGCGCAAGGAGGCGCTGGCCGAACTCGACAAGTGCGCCGCGGCCTGCGACTACTACGCCGAGCATGCGGCGGACTACCTGCGCGAGCAGGCGGTGGCCACCGATGCGCAGCGCAGCTACGTGCGCTACGAGCCGCTGGGCTGCGTGCTGGCGGTGATGCCGTGGAACTTCCCGATCTGGCAGGTGTTCCGCTTCCTGGCGCCGGCGCTGATGGCCGGCAACGTCGCCCTGCTCAAGCACGCCAGCAACGTGCCGCGCTGCGCCGACGCGATCCGCAAGGTGCTGGCCGACGCCGGCGTGCCGGACGGGGTGTTCGACGTGCTGCACATCGACAACGACCAGGCCGCCGAGGTGTTGCGCGATGCGCGCGTGGCCGCGGTCACCCTGACCGGCAGCGAGCGCGCCGGCCGCTCCATCGCCGCCAATGCCGGTGGGCAGCTGAAGAAGTGCGTGATGGAGCTGGGCGGCAGCGACGCGTTCGTGGTGCTGGACGACGCCGACCTCGATGCCACCGTCGCCGCGGCGGTGAAGTCGCGCTTCGACAACGCCGGGCAGACCTGCATCGCGGCCAAGCGTTTCGTGGTGGTGGAGGCGATCGCCGACGAATTCGTGCGCCGCTTCGTCGCCGCCGCGGCCGAGCGTCGCCTCGGCGACCCGCAGGACGAGGCGACCACGCTGGCGCCGATGGCGCGCCAGGACCTGCGCGACGAACTGCACAAGCAGGTGCAGGCCAGCATCGCCAAGGGGGCCAAGCCGCTGCTCGGTTGCGAGCCCGAGCGCGACAGCCACGCCGGCTATCCGGCGTCGATTCTCGACCACGTGACGCCGGGCATGCCGGCCTACGACGAGGAACTGTTCGGCCCGGTCGCGGCGATTCTGCGCGTGGCCGACGAAGCCGAAGCCGTGCGCGTGGCCAACGACACCACCTTCGGCCTGGGCGGCAGCGTCTGGACCCGTGACCGCGCCCGCGGCGAGCGCGTGGCCTGCCAGCTGCAGTGCGGTGCCGCCTTCGTCAACGCCATCGTCAAGAGCGACGTGCGCCTCCCGTTCGGCGGCATCAAGCGCTCCGGCTTCGGCCGTGAACTGGCCGAGCATGGCATCCATGAGTTCATGAATATCAAGTCGGTGTATGTGGCTTGAGTTGGGAATCGGGAATGGAAAATTGGGAATAGGAAAAGCGGCGGCGCCTGATGGCGCCGTCTGTCACGGATGATTGCTGCACGCCGATGATTACAGCACTGCCTCACGTGAGCGGCGCGCTGTCTATTCCCGATTCCCGTTTCCCCATTCCCGCCGCCGCGACGCGGCGGCTCACAACCACCTCGCCCGCTTGAACGCCACATACAGCGCCACGCATACCGCGGCGACGCCGCCGACCATCAGTGGGTAGGCCCAGGGCCATTCCAGTTCCGGCATCTGCTTGAAGTTCATGCCGTACCAGCTGGTGATCAGGGTCGGAGCGGCGAGCAGGGCGGCCCAGGCGCCGAGGCGCTTGACCGTCTCGCCCTGGGCCAGGGTGACCAGCGACAGGTTCACGCTCAGCGCGGTGCCCAGCATTTCGCGCAGGGTGTCGATGGCGTCGTTGGTGCGCACCGCATGGTCGAGCACGTCGCGCACGTACAGGCGCACTTCCTCGGCGATCAGCGGGCCGGGGTGGCGCTTGAGGTGCGCCAGCACGTCCTGCAGCGGCGCCACCGCCAGACGCATCTGGTTGAGTTCGCGCTTGAGTTCGTACAGACGGATCGCGGTGTCGCGCCGATACGACTCGGCGAAGATGTCGGCCTCCAGCCGTTCCAGGCTCTGCCGGAAGGCGTCGAGGATCGGCTGGTAGTTGTCCACCACATAGTCCAGCACCGCGTAGAGCGCGTAGGACGGGCCCAGTTTCATCAGCGAGGCCTCGCGTTCCAGCCGCTCGCGCACCGGCGCGTAGGGCAGCGAGGCGCCGTGGCGCACGGTCAGCAGGAAGCGCGCGCCGAGGAAGGCGTGGGTTTCGCCGTAGACGATGCGTTCGTCGATCACCTGCGCGGTGTGCACCGCCAGGAACAGCGAGTTGCCGAATGCCTCGACCTTGGGCCGCTGGTGCGCCTTGCGGGTGTCCTCGATCGCCAGTTCGTGCAGCTGGAATTCCTCCTTGAGCTGCTGCAGCACCGCGTCGCCGGGCTCGTACATGCCGACCCAGACGAAGCCGTCGTCGTGGCCGGCCAGCACGTCGCTGATCTGCTCCAGGGCGATGTCGTGGCGGCGGCCGTGGCCGTCGTAGTGCACGCAGTTGATGACGCAGGCGGGATTGGCGGTCGCGGAGGCCATGGCGGGAGTGGGTTCGGCGGAGGCGCGCGTGGCGAGTTGCGCGACGGTATCAGGGCTGCGGGCGAGGGCGGGTGAGCGCCCAGGCCAGCGCCGCGTGCACCGGCAGCAGCAGCGCGATCCATTGCAGGTTGAACTGCGGCTGCAGCATCGACAGCCAGTGGATCAGCAGTGCGGCGCCGGCCAGCGCCACCACCAGCCATAGCAGCACGTCGAACCAGCGTCCGGGCCGGCGCCCGCGCAGCACGGCAATGCCGCCGAACAGCAGCGGCAGGCACAGCGGATCCAGCAGCAGCAGGTTGCGGTTGCCCCAGGCAGCGCGATGCTCGCTGAAGCCCCACAGGTACAGCAGGACCGCGCCGCCGAGCGCGCACAGCAGCCAGAACGGCAGCGCCAGCGCGGCCAGCCAGCGCGGGCGGCGGCCCAGCGTCAGCACCCCCGCCGCCGCGATCAGCCCGACCAGCAGCCACGGCCACCAGTGCCGCAGCTGTTCCGGCGGTTCCGGCGGCAGCCGCTGCGGCAGCAACTGCTGGCGCGCCTGCACCAGCGGGCGGCCTTCGCTGTTGCGCACCTCGCTCAGGCTCTCGGCCAGGCGCATCGGCACGAAGGCCTCTTCCCAGCGCGACAGCGGTTTGTCGGCGTACGGGCCCAGGCCCAGGTCGAAGCCCAGCCACATCCACGGTGCCGGCGAGGCCAGGCGCACCGATTCGCTGCGGTAGGTATTGCCGCGCGAGCGGCCGGACAGCTGCGCGTGCAGCGCGCCGCCCATGGCCCGGTCCAGCGCGTCGCGGACCATCGTGGCGCAGTTGGCGGTGTAGTAGTCGTAGCGGTAGCGCGCGTTCTCCGGGCGCGCGCGCCAGGCCAGCGCCTGCTGCAGCGCGCGTGCCTGCGCCGGCGCCAGGTCCAGCCACTGGATGTCGACGCCGCGGCCGGCTTCGCGGTATTGCTCCAGGTCCTCCTGCAGTGGCAGGGCGACCAGGTAGTAGCGCATGTCGCCGGCGGCGAAGCGGCCGACGAAGCCCGGTTCGCTGGGGTCGAAGAAACCGAAGTTGTACGAGGTGGCCTGGCCCGTGCGCGGGTCGAGCACCACGATGGCGTCGTGGCCGAAGCGCTCGAAGAACACTTCGCCGGGCTGCATCGTCGCCACGCCGATGCGCGGCGCCGGGTCGCTGGCGTCGGCGGTCGCAGCCGCGTCGGGCGCTGCGGGCGCCGCTGCGGCCAGCGGCGGCGGTGCCGCCGGATCCGCAGGCGCGGTCTGCGCGAAGGCCAGCCCTGTCCACAGGGCCAGCAGCATTCCCAGCCAGCAGGCCGCGCGCATGCGCGGCACGCGGTGCGTGCTCAAGCGCCGTCCTGCGCGGGAGGCGGCAGGATGGTGACATGGAACGCCTGCACCCGGCGCGCGTCGGCCTTCGCCACACGGAACGCGAATCGGCCCAGGGTCAGTTCCTCGCCGGTCTCGGGCAGGTGCCCGATCGCCTCGGTGACCAGCCCGCCGACGGTGTCGTAGTCGTCGTCGGGGAAGTCGGCGCCGAAGCGCTCGTTGAAATCCTCGATCGGGGTCAGCGCATCCACCACGTACTGGCCGTCGGCCTGCGCGGCGATCAGCGATGCCTCGTCCTCGGCGTCGTCGTGCTCGTCGTCGATGTCGCCGACGATCTGCTCCAGCACGTCCTCGATGGTCACCAGCCCGGCCACGCCGCCGTACTCGTCGACCACGATCGCCATGTGGTTGCGCGAGAGCCGGAACTCCTTGAGCAGCACGTTGAGCTTCTTCGACTCGGGAATCAGCACCGCCGGGCGCAGCAGTTCGCGCACCGTGCCGGGACCGTGGTCGGCGACCACGCCGCGCAGCAGGTCCTTGGCCAGCAGGATGCCGAGGATGTCGTCCTTGTTCTCGCCATGCACCGGGAAGCGCGAGTGGCCGGATTCGACCACCTGCTTCATCAGGTCGAGGAAGCGCGACTCCACCGGCAGCGACACCATCTGCGCGCGCGAGACCATCACGTCGCCGACGGTGAGTTCGGAGACCGACAGCGCGCCCTCCATCATGCGCAGCGTGTCGGCGGCGATCAGGCCATCGTGCTGCGCGTCGCGCAGCACCTCGACCAGATCGTCGCGGGTGTGCGGGTCGCCGGAGAACACCGAGGTCAGGCGTTCCAGCCAGCCGCGACGTTTTTCGTGGGATTCCGGGGAGGTACTACTCGGTCCGTCTTCTGACATGTTCTGTGGGTAGGCGCCCGGTCGAACGGGCGGTAGCCGCAAGTCTAGCAGGGCGCTCGCGACAGCATCGCGACGTCGGCGGCCCGCACCGGTCGGCCCGCCGGCGCGGGTTCAGCCGCCCTTGGCCGGCGTGTGCAGCGCGTCGGGTGCCGTTGCCGCGCCCGGCTCCTCGGGCAGGTCCAGGCTGTAGCTGCAGCCGGCCAGGGTCTTGCCGGGATGCGATTTCACCGTGGACACGCTGAGGATGATCGACTCGATCATCGGCTCGCCGGTCTTGGGATCGTGGACGTCGCGGCTGAGCACTTCGCGGCCGAACATGGCCTTCTCCGGGGTGTCCACCGCCGCTTCCAGATTCAGGCGCTTGGCCAGCGGCCGCGGATCGGGCAGGTCCAGGATCGCCATCACGCTGGCGCCGGAGAAGGCGATGCGCTCGCTGCTGTAGCCGAACACCTGGATCGGCCGGGTCAGCGCGTACTCGGTCATGAACAGGTTGGACTGCGGCAGCGGCCGCCAGCCGTGCGCGACCGCCTTCAGCGGATCGGCCAGCAGCGGCGCCATTGCGGTGAAGTCGGCCACGTGCTGGCGGCATTCCAGCAGCGCTGGCAGGTCGATGGCCGGATCGGCGGTTGCGGTGGCGGCAGGCGCTGCAGTCGGTGGTGCGGGAGGCGCGGCGACAGCGGCGGGGACGGCGCAGGCGAGCGCCAGCAGGACGAGCGAGGGACGGATCAACGCACGGAACCTCGAAGGAAAACGGGGCTGCGGCGATCGCCGCGCGGCCACGTTACCGCCGGCGCCCGCGCTTGACCAGCGCGGGAGGTGGGCGATACACGAGCTCCTCTCCCCCCGGGAGAGGGGGTGGGGTGAGGGTCGGTCGCGACAGCGGGTGTGGGATCTCGGATCAACGCTCGCCGGCGTAGGGGTCGGAAACGCCGAGGTCGGCCAGGATCTCGCGCTCCAGCTGCTCCATCGCCTCGGCTTCCTTGTCGTCCTCGTGGTCCCAGCCGAGCAGGTGCAGCACGCCGTGCACGGTCAGGTGCGCGTAGTGCGCGTTGAGCGGCTTGTCCTGTTCGGCGGCTTCGCGCGCCACCACCGGTGCGCAGATCACCAGATCGCCGAGCAGCGGCAGCTTGACGCCCTTCGGCAGCCCCTCGGGCAGTTCGGCCGGGAAGCTGAGCACGTTGGTGGCGTAGTCCTTGCCGCGGTAGTGCTGGTTGAGGGCGCGGCCTTCGCGGTCGTCGACCAGACGGATCGCCAGGTCGGCCTCGCGGATGCGGCCCTTCAGTGCCGCGGCGACCCACTTGCGGAAGCTCGTCGCCGCCGGCAACCCGGCACGGGGCAGGGCGTAGCTGACGCCGACATCGAGGCGGACGGGACCTTTGGTCATGGCGGAACGGCCGGGTGCAGCGGTGGGTTGGACAGTATCGCGCTAACGCACGCTCAGGGCGACGCCCAGTTGCCGGCGTCGTAGGCGATCTCGATCACAGCGGCATTGCCTGCCGCGCGGTCGATGCCAGCGTCTGCGGCGGATTTGCTGCAGTTGAAGCCCTGGTAGAGGGTGCTCTGGCGGACGAGTTGCAGTGCCGCCTGTTCCGGCTTGCCGTTCGGGTCGATCTGGATGGTAGGTGTCGCGCAGCCGCCGACATTGGTCACCTGGATGGCGGGCACGAGCGCGCGCGCCGCCTGGTCGGCGAGGGTGTCGAAGGCATCCGGTCCGATGTCCTGCGCGGCGGCCGACACGCGCACCTTGAAGTAGTAGAGCTGTTTGTAGAACAGATAGCCGTTGGAGCGGGCCGGTGCATCCGCCGGGTCGAGGCGCAGTTCCATCCGCAGCTTTTCTCCGGGCACACGTTGGGCCTCGGCGATCGCCGCGACCAGCGCCTTGTCCAGGGCGCTGGCGGCCTTCGGCGCCGGTTCGACGACGATGCCCAGCTCGAACCGTTGCGCGCCCAGTTCGTGCAGTTCCGCGTAGGTGCCGCCGGAGACCGCTGCGGCCAGATCGGCACGGAAGCCCGCCATGCCGTCGGCGATGGCCCGCGCCGATTCCTTTTGTCCGGCGGGATAGACGAACACGTTGATGGTCAGTTCCGGATGGTCTTTCAGCACGTAGAGGAAGCCGGCGCCGGCGGCCTTGGCGGCCGGGTCGTACTTGCTGCTGCGCAGGCTGAAGTCGCCCACCGTGTCGGGAGCCACCACGTAGCTGGTTTCGACGAAGGGGCGCGCCGGCGTTGCTGCGGGCGGCGCAGCCGTGGCGGCAGCCGCTGGCGCGGCGCAAGTGGCCAGGATCGGCCAGAGCAGACAGGCGAACGACGACGATCGCTGGAACATGGCACCTCCCCGTGCACGGCAGCAGCATCGCAGTGTACGTCGGTCACTGCCGCGTGGTGCGTGCGGTCGCTACGGAGTGCCGCGACAGGCGCGCAGCAGCAAGCTCAGGTCACGCATGCGACCAGGAACAGCAGCGGGGTCTTTTCGTCGTCGATGCGGTAGGCCAGGCTGCCCATCGGGCCTCGCTGGCATTGCGGATTGTCGCGCCGGATGTCCACCGTGGCGGCGAAGCGCCCCGACGCGGGCAGCCACACCGCGGCCTGGCCGTGTTCGAGCAGTTGGCCGACGAGGTAGAAGCTGTCCGCTGGCACCTTTGCGTAGGCCAGCGCGTTGCAGCCGAAGCGGTCGCGCGTCGCGCCGGCGGTTTCGGCCGCATCGAGCAGCGCTTGCGCGCGGGTGCCGGCGATCCAGGCCAGGCGTTGCGCCTCGTCGTCGCGCGGCGCGGTCGGCGAGGTACGGGCGATCGCCGCGGCGCGCTCGAGGACGTCGCGCGGCAGCCCGATGCTGGCCGCGTCCTGCACGATCGACAGGCACGGCGGGGTCAGCGATTGCGCGAGGGCGACGCGCTGCGGCGCCGGGTCCTGCGCTGGCGGCGGATCCTGCGGCTGGCCGTTGGCGCCGCCGGCCGCGCAAAGCAGCGCCGCCAGCAGGCCGGGCCAGGGCCGGATCATGCGGACGGGCCGCTGGCGCGGTCGACCACGTCGCGCTTCTCGTAGGCGTTGACGATGCGCGCCACCAGCGGATGCCGGACCACGTCGCGCGCCTCGAAGAAGGTGAAGCTGACCCCGTCCACCTCGTGCAGCACCTCGACGGCATCGCGCAAGCCGGACTTGACGTGCTTGGGCAGGTCGATCTGGGTCAGGTCGCCGGTGACCACCGCGGTGCTGCCGAAGCCGAGGCGGGTCAGGAACATCTTCATCTGCTCGATGGTGGTGTTCTGCGCTTCGTCCAGGATCACGTAGGCGTCGTTGAGGGTGCGTCCGCGCATGTACGCCAGCGGCGCGATCTCGATGACGTTCTTCTCCAGCAGCTTGACCACCTTCTCCACGCCCAGCATCTCGTACAGCGCGTCGTACAGCGGGCGCAGGTAGGGGTCGACCTTCTGGGTGAGGTCGCCCGGCAGAAAGCCCAGCTTCTCGCCGGCCTCCACTGCCGGGCGCACCAGGATCAGCCGCTGTACCCGCGATTCGTTCAGCGCTTCCACCGCGCTGGCCACGGCTAGGAAGGTCTTGCCGGTGCCGGCCGGGCCGATGCCGAAGTTGATGTCGTGGGTGGCGATCTGGTGCAGGTACTTGGCCTGGTTGGCGCCGCGGCCGCGCACCGTGCCGCGCCTGACCTTGATCGCCACGTCCTGCGGCTGGTACGCGCGCTGCGTCACCTGGTCGACGTTGGACTGGTTGAGCCGCAGGTGGATTTCCTGGTCGTCGAAGGCGACGTGGTCGGCCTCGGCGTACAGCGCCTGCAGCAGGCGCTCGGCCGCCGCCACCGCCTGCTCCGGCCCGGTCACCCGGTACACGTTGCCGCGGTTGGAGATCTCCACGCCCAGGCGCAGTTCGATCTGCCGCAGGTGCGCATCGAACGGGCCGGCCAGGTTGGCCAGGCGCTCGGTGTCGGCGGGATCCAGGGTGAAGTCGCGTTGCGCGGGGGTGGTCATGGCGGGCGCGCGCCGCCGGCGGCGACGTCGAAAAAAAGAGGGGCGCAAAGGGTAGCGCGCGGCGCGTAGCCGGGCCAGTGAAGGGCGCGCGGCGGCGACGTCGGCGTCGGCCCGCCGGTGCGGTCGAGGTACGCCTTGCGGATCTGCAGGCGCACGTGCCCCGCCACCGCCCCGACCTACGCGTCGCGGCAATGGCAACGTTGTCCACAATGCATGTGGATCGATTGTCCAGAAGCCTGTGGACAACCGCGCGAACGCCTTGCCACGCAAGGCGCCGCCCTGTGCTGGCGAAAAAATCGCACCCGTGCGGCCGGCGATGCATCCGTGGTAACGGCGTTCGTCTTTTCCGGGATCGGTTATGACGTGCCTTGGCGGCGATCACCATCGCCAGCGCCGTCTAAACACCGCGCGCCGCGCGCCCGCATCCAGGCGTCCGCAATCGCGCGTGCACCGGCGGGGTCGTCCACGACCAGGATCAGGTGCCCGTGGTGGTCGCTGTACTGCACGGCGATGTTGATGCCGGCGGCGCCGAGCATGCCGGTCAGCAGGCCGAGCTGTCCCGGCGTGTCCTGGTCCAGGCGCAGGCTCACCACCGGGTGTTCGGCGGCCACGTGGAAACCGTGCGCGCGCAAGGTCTCGCTTGCCGGTGCGGCGGCATCGAACAGGAAGTGCGCGACCGCGCGCCCGTCCACGCGCCACACGCCGCCGCCTTCGATGCTGATGCCGGCCGCGCCGAGTGCCTGGGCCATGGCGGACAGGGCGCCGGGGCGGTCTTCGAGGTGGATTTCGACGTCCTTCATCGCGCGGCCTCCGGCGGCTCGCCCGGGCGCACGATCGTCGCCTCGCAACGCACCGGCATGGCGCAGCTGTTGGCGATGAAGCACTGCGCGTGGGCCTGTGCGTGCAAGGCCTGTGCGCGGTGCGCGTCGCTGTCCGCCGCGATGGTCACGCGCGGCGCCAGCGCCACCTCGCGAAAGCGTCCGCCGTGGCCGGGGCGCATCTCCAGCCAGCCCTGGGCCTGGTCCTCGTAGGCCAGCACCTGGATGCCGGCATGCGCGCACAGGGCCAGGTAGGTGAGCATGTGGCAGGCGGCGAGAGCGCCGACGAACAGGTCTTCCGGATTGTGCAGCGCCGGGTCGCCGAGGAAGAGCGGGTCGGCGCTGCCTGGCAGTGCCGCCTTGCCGGGAATCTGCAGCGTGTAGTCGCGGCCATAGTGGCTGTAGTCGGCGGTGCCGTTGCCGCGGTTGCCGGTCCAGCGCAACTGCGAAGCGTAGTGGTGCAGCGTGTCGGTCATGCGTCTGCCTCGTGTGGGAGCAGGCAAGGTAGGCGCCAGCGTGGCGGCATGCTTCGTCTAGAATCGAAGCATGAGCGAGGACACCCTGCTTGCACGTGCCGCCTTTCTGCTCGGCGACCCGGCGCGCAGTCGCATGCTGGCGGCGTTGATGAGCGGGCAGGCGCGCACTGCCAGCGAACTGGCGCTGGACGGCGCGGTGGCGCCGTCGACTGCGAGCCGGCACTTGTCGCAACTGGTCGACGCCGGCTTGCTTGCGGTGGCGCGCCAAGGGCGACACCGCTATTTCCGTCTGGCCGGCGCAGACGTCGCCGCGGCGGTCGAGGCGATGATGGGACTGGCGCCGCCGCCGATGACGCGGCGGGTCGGCCCGGCGGATCCCGGCCTGCGCCGGGCGCGGGTGTGCTACGACCACCTTGCCGGCGAACTGGCGATCCGCTGGCGCCAGCAGATGGAAGCGCGTGGGCATCTGCTGTGCAGCGAAGGCATGGCCTTGAGCGCATCCGGCGCCGCCTGGTGCGCGGCGATCGGCATCGACGTGGCGGCGCTGCGTGCGTCGCGGCGGCCGCTGTGCCGGCCGTGCCTGGACTGGAGCGAGCGCCGCGACCACGTCGCCGGTGCGCTGGGCAGCGCCTTGCTCCGGTATCTCTTCGACACCGGCCTGGCCCGGCGCGTGCCGGATTCGCGGGCGGTGCAGATCGGCCCGCGCGGCGAGCGCTTCCTCAGCGCGCTCGACTAGCGCGTGCCCGGCGCCGCTCAGGCCGTGGCGTCGTCCTCGGCCTGGTGCAGGCGGCCGCGCAGCGAATTGCTCAGCGCCTCGGTGATCGTCACCTCGACGAACTGGCCGATCAGGCGCGGGTGGCCGGGGAAGTTCACCGAGCGCATGTTCTCGGTCTTGCCGGTCAGCTCGGCCGGGTTCTTCTTCGACGGGCCTTCCACCAGCACGGTCTGCACGCTGCCGATCATCCCCTGCGAGATCTGCTGCGCATGCGCATTGATGTGCGCCTGCAGCCGCGCCAGCCGCGCGTGCTTGACCGCCTCGGGGGTGTCGTCTTCCAGGTCGGCGGCGGGCGTGCCCGGGCGCCGCGAATAGATGAAGGAGAAGCTCTGGTCGAAGCCCACGTCCTCGATCAGCTTCATGGTCTTGTCGAAGTCGGCGTCGGTCTCGCCGGGGAAGCCGACGATGAAGTCCGAGCTGATCGAGATGTCCGGGCGCACCGCGCGCAGCTTGCGGATCTTTTGCTTGAACTCCAGCGCGGTGTAGCCGCGCTTCATCGCGCTGAGGATGCGGTCGCTGCCGGCCTGCACCGGCAGGTGCAGGTAGTTGGCCAGCTGCGGCACGTCGCGGTAGGCCTCCACCAGCGAGTCGCTGAATTCCAGCGGATGCGAGGTGGTGAAGCGGATGCGGCCGATGCCCTCGATCTGCGCGATGCTGCGGATCAGCAGGCCCAGGTCGGCGTGCTGCGTCTCCTCGCCGGCCTCGGCGTCGGCATAGGGCCCGCGGTAGGCGTTGACGTTCTGGCCGAGCAGGTTGATCTCGCGCACGCCCTGCGCGGCCAGTTGCGCGACTTCCACCAGTACGTCCTCGAACGGCCGGCTGATCTCCTCGCCGCGGGTGTAGGGCACCACGCAGAACGAGCAGTACTTGGAACAGCCTTCCATGATCGACACGAAGGCCGAGGGGCCTTCGGCGCGCGGCTCCGGCAGGCGGTCGAACTTCTCGACCTCGGGGAAGCTGATGTCCACCTGCGACTTGCCCGATTCGCGCCGCGCGCGGATCAGCTCCGGCAGCCGGTGCAGGGTCTGCGGGCCGAACACCAGGTCCACGTAGGGCGCGCGCTTGACGATCGCCTCGCCTTCCTGCGAGGCCACGCAGCCGCCGACGCCGATGATCACCGGCTTGCCGCCGGCCTTCAGCGCCTTCCAGCGGCCGAGCTGGCTGAACACCTTTTCCTGCGCCTTCTCGCGGATCGAGCAGGTGTTGACCAGGACCACGTCCGCTTCTTCGGGGTTGTCGGTCAGCTCCAGGCCTTCGGACGCGGCGAGCACGTCGGCCATCTTGGCCGAGTCGTACTCGTTCATCTGGCAACCGTGGGTCTTGATGTAGAGCTTGCCGCGCACCGGCGCGGGTGCGGCGGCGGTGCCGGCGGAGGGCAGGGGATGCAGGACAGTCCCGGGCATGGCGCTTAATCCAGGCGGGTGGAAAGGAAGCCGGCTAGTTTACCCCTGCCTGCGCGCCAGCGCAGGACGCTAGCCCGCGGCGGCATCCACCGCCAGCGCGCGCTGCACCGCCGGCCGCGCCGCCATGCGCTCGGCGTAGGCGCGGGTCGGCGCCGGCGGGTCGAGCAGGCCGAACGCCAGCATCCAGCCCAGCGCGCTGCCCCACAGCACGTCGGCGGCGCTGCAGCGCGCGCCGAGCAGGTAATCGCCGCGCGCCAGTTGCGCGTCCACCACCGCCAGCACGGTATCGCAGTCGGCATAGGGCGACATCGCCCGCGGTGGCGGCTCGCGCTTGAGCGCGCGGTCGACGAGGGCCGGCTCGAAGCAGGCGCCGTAGAACGCCAGCCAGCGCAGGTAGGGGCCGCGCAGCGGGTCGCCGATCGGCGGTGCCAGCCCGGCCTCGGGATACAGGTCGGCCAGATAGGGGTAGATCGCGCCCTGCTCGGTCACCACCGCGCCGGCGTGCACGATCGCCGGCACCTTGCCCATCGGGTTGATCGCCAGGTAGTCCGGCGCCAGTTGCGCCTGCCGGTCGAAGTCGATGCGCTCGATGGCGTAATCGGCGCCCAGTTCCTCGAGCAGGATCAGCACGCCGCGCGAGCGCGAATGCGGGTTGTGGAACAGGGTGATGTGGCGGTCGCTGGTCATGGGCGGCTCCTCGATGTCGGTCTGCACACCCTAGACCCCATTGCGGACAGATCCTGTCCGCAATAGCGTGCGCCGATGTCATCGCCCGCCGCCCGCCTGTTGCGCCTGATCGCCCTGCTGCAGACCCGCCGGCTGTGGTCCGGTGCCGAGCTGGCCGCGCGGCTCGGCGTGGACCGGCGCAGCCTGCGCCGCGACGTGGAGCGGCTGCGCGCGCTGGGCTACGCCGTGGAGGCCGCGGCCGGGGTCGGCGGCGGGTACCGGCTGGCGGCCGGCGCGCAGATGCTGCCGCTGCTGTTCGAGGAGGACGAGGCGGTGGCGGTCGCGGTGGCGCTGCGCGCGGCCTGCGCCAGCATGGCCGGCCTGGAGGACACCGCGGTGCGGGTGCTGGCCAAGCTCGAACCGCTGCTGCCGACACGTGTGCGCCAGCGCGCCGAGGCCTTGCAGGGGGCGACTCTGGCGCTGGGCCAGGACCCGCTACGACCGGACACGCGGGTGCTGATCGGGGTCGTCAGCGCCTGCCGCGACCGGCGCCTGCTCGGTTTCGTCTACCGCGACCATTCCGGGCGCGCCAGCGAGCGGCTGGTCGAGCCCTTGCGCCTGGTCAACGCCGGCCGCCGCTGGTACCTGCTGGCCTGGGACCGCGATCGTGCCGACTGGCGCACCTTCCGCGCCGAACGCATCGTGCCGCCCTTGCAGCTCGGCGCGGCGGTGGCGTTGCGCCTGCCGCCGCAGGAACCGGCGGCCATGGTCGACGCGGCGATCCGCTACAGCCCGCAGGCGATGGGTTTCGCCCTCAGTGTGCGGCTGCGTGGCAGCGCCGCCGAGCTGGGGGCGCGCATTCCACTGTGGTGCGGCACCCTGCAGGACGAGGCCGACGGCCACTGCCGGCTGTCGCTGCTGGCCGACGCGGTGCCGTGGCTGGCGGCGCAATTGCTGACCATCGGCGTGCCGTTCGCCGGGCTGGAGGCCACGCCCGAGGTGCGGACGGCGCTGCGCGGGGTGCTGAACGCGTTGCTGGAGCAGGTGCCGGAGCCGGCACCGGTGGAGTAGGTGATACGGCGGGGGAGGGCGCACTGGCCGCCCGGCGCTGCTCCGGCCCCGGGCGGTGCGGACTTGGCAAGCGCCGGGGAAGTTGGGACACTCGCCGCCATGAAGGGGATGCTGTGGCTCCTGGGGCTGGGACTCGCCACGTTGACGGCTGCGCCGGCCAGCGCGGGCACCCTGTACAAGTGCACCGGCAACGACGGCGTGCCCAGCTACGGCAGCAAGCGCGTGTCCGGCGCCAGTTGCAGTGTGATCGGCCGCTACACCCCCGACCGCCGCGCCGCGCGGACCGCCCCGGCGCCTGCGCCGGCCAGGGCCAGCACCGAGCGGCCGCCCAGCCGCGGCGTCATCGCCAGCGCCGGCACCGTGGCGCCGGCCACCCTGATCAGCGCGCCGGTCGCCGCCCCGGCCCCGGTGACCGCCAACGCCGTGCCCAACCGGGTCGCCCCGGTGTCGCCCAGCAGCAGTGGCGCGCCGCGGCGTCTGGTCAGCGGTCAGCTGTATTCGTACATGAAGGACGGCGTGCGCCACTACACCAGTGCGCGTCCGACCCAGGTCGCCAATCTCGGCGCGGTGCGCACGATCCGCTACAGCTTCATGGAAACCTGCTACGCCTGCGCCAATCCGGGGGTCAACTTCGGTGCGGTGCGCCTGAACACCACCGCCTACCAGAGCGAGATCGCCGCCGCCGCGCGCGAGTACGGTGTCGACGAAGCGGTGGTGCGCGCCATCATCCACGCCGAGTCCGCCTACAACCCGACGGCCCTCAGCCGCGCCGGTGCGCAGGGGCTGATGCAGCTGATGCCGCCGACCGCGCGCCGCTTCGGCGTCAGCGATTCGTTTGATGCAGCGCAAAACATTCGCGGCGGCGTGCAGTATCTGGCGTGGCTGCTGAAGCGCTTCAACGGCAACCTCAGCCTGGCCGCGGCCGGCTACAACGCCGGCGAAGGCGCGGTAGACAAACACGGCGGGGTGCCGCCGTACAGCGAGACCCAACGCTACGTGCAGCGGGTGGGCGTGCTCGCCGAGCGCTACCGCGGCGTGCTGGCGACCGCGCATTGAGCCGTCGCCGCGGCCCGGCAGGAGGCGTTGCGCGTCCATTGTCGGCGCGTTAAGGGTTCCGCTACACTGCAGTGGATTCAGTGCGGCTCGACCCCCACCGAGCTGCTGGCAGCCTCACGCTACCCAATCACAGATCGGAGTGCCGGATGGCCAACGATGGGGTCAACGATTCTGTAAATGTAGGACGCCGCCGCTTTCTCACCGCCACCACGTCCGTCGTGGGTGCGGTCGGTGCGGGGTTCGTCGCGGTTCCTTTCATCAAGTCCTGGAATCCGAGCGCAAAGGCCAAGCTGGCCGGCGCGCCGGTCACCGCCGACATCAGCGCCCTGCAGGAAGGGCAGCGCCTGATCCTGGAATGGCGCGGCCAGCCGATCTGGATCGTCAAGCGCTCCAAGGCGATGCTCGATGCGTTGCCGTCGCTGGACAGCCGGCTCAAGGATCCGGAGTCCACCAACAAGGACCAGCAGCCGGACTACGTGCTGAAGAATCCGGAGTACCGCTCGATCAAGCCCGACGTCTCGGTGCTGGTCGGCCTGTGCACCCATCTGGGTTGCTCGCCGGAAATGGTCGCCGAGATCCGCCCCGAACCCTACGACCCCGACTGGAAGGGCGGCTATTTCTGCCCCTGCCACAAGTCGCGCTTCGACATGTCCGGCCGCGTGTTCCAGGGCGTGCCGGCGCCGATCAACCTGCTGGTGCCGCCGCACCATTACCAGGACGACAACACGCTGGTGATCGGCGTGGACCCGAGCGCGTCCGCGAAGGGAGGGGCGTAAGTCATGGCCGACAACATCCTCACCCGCACCGCGGGCAACGTGTTCGACTGGGTCAACGAGCGCGCTCCCGGGCTGATGCCGTTCTACCGCAAGCACGTCACCGAGTACTACGCGCCGAAGAACTTCAACCTCTGGTACTACTTCGGCTCGCTGGCGATGGTGGTGCTGGTCAACCAGATCGTCACCGGCATCTTCCTGACGATGCACTACAAGACCAGCGCGGCCGAGGCGTTCAACTCGGTCGAGTACATCATGCGCGACGTCGAGTGGGGCTGGCTGATCCGCTACATGCACTCCACCGGCGCCTCGCTGTTCTTCATCGTGGTGTACCTGCACATGTTCCGCGGGCTGATGTACGGCAGCTACAAGAAGCCGCGCGAGCTGGTGTGGATCCTGGGCATGCTGATCTACCTGGTGCTGATGGCCGAAGCCTTCATGGGCTACGTGTTGCCCTGGGGGCAGATGTCGTTCTGGGGCGCCAAGGTGATCATCTCGCTGTTCGGCGCCATCCCGGTGATCGGCAACGGCCTGACCGAATGGATCATGGGCGATTACCTGCCGTCCGACGCCACCCTCAACCGCTTCTTCGCCCTGCACGTGATCGCGCTGCCGCTGGTGCTGTTGCTGCTGGTGGTGCTGCACCTGGGCGCGCTGCACGAGGTCGGTTCCAACAATCCCGACGGCGTGGAGATCAAGAAGGGGCCCAAGGGCAATCGCTGGAGCCCGAACAAGCCGGCCGACGGCATCCCGTTCCATCCGTACTACACGGTCAAGGACCTGGTCGGCGTCGGTTTCCTGCTGATGATCGGCGCCTTCATCATCTTCTTCGCGCCCGGCTTCGGCGGCCTGTTCCTGGAGCACGACAACTTCACCGAGGCCAACCGCCTGGTGACGCCGGAGCACATCAAGCCGGTCTGGTACTACACCCCGTACTACGCGATGTTGCGGGTGGTGCCGAACAAGCTCGGCGGCGTGCTGGTGATGTTCTCGGCCATCGCGATCCTGTTCCTGGTGCCGTGGCTGGATCGCGCCAAGGTCAAGTCGATCCGCTACCGCGGCTGGATCTCGCGGGTGATGCTGGGGATGCTTGCGGTGTGCTTCGTCTGGCTCGGCGTGATCGGTTCCGGCCCCGGCACCGAGATCATCGAGACCTACATCGGCCGCGTGCTGACCGTTCTGTATTTCGCCTTCTTCCTGACGATGCCGATATGGACCTCGCTGGATCGAACCAAGCCGGTGCCGGAGCGGGTGAGCAGCCATGACTAAGCGCCTGATCGCTGTGCTCGCCGGCGTCGCGTCGGCCTTGCTGCTGTCCGCCTCGGCCATGGCCGCCGAGGGTGCCGCCACCCTGCAGGCCGGCAACGACCTGGGCGACCGCGCTTCGCTGCAGCGCGGCGCCAAGCTGTTCATGAACTACTGTTCCGGCTGCCATTCGCTGAAGTACCTGCGCTACCAGCGCATGGCCGAGGATCTGGGCCTGAGCGAGGACGAGGTGATGCACAACCTCAACTTCACCGGGGCCAAGATCGGCGAACACATCGAGACGGCGATGCCGCACGATGCGGCGACCAAGTGGTTCGGCAAGGCTCCGCCGGACCTGAGCCTGATCGCCCGCGTGCGCGGCACCGACTGGGTCTACACCTACCTCAAGTCGTTCTATCTCGACCAGTCGCGGCCGCTGGGCTGGAACAACAAGCTGTTCGCCAACGCCTCCATGCCCAATCCGCTGTGGGACCTGCAGGGCCTGCAGCAGCCGGTCTACGGCAAGGCCGAGCAGCCGGGCGTGGACAAGCCGGTGGAGCGGCTGCAACTGGCGACGCCGGGCAAGCAGAGCCCGGTCGAGTTCGACCAGACAGTGCGCGACATCAGCAATTTCCTCGAATACGCCGGCGAGCCGGCGGCGCTGAAGCGGCAGAACCTGGGCGTGTGGGTGGTGCTGTTCCTGGCGCTGCTGACCTTCCTGGCGTATCTGCTGAAGAAGGAATACTGGAAGGACGTGCATTGAGTCGCGGCCGTTTCGGCCGCGTCCCGGCTGCACCGTTGCTGAGCCGATCCCCTGTTCATCCTATTGGCTTTTGTGAGCGAGGGTTGCACACTCAGGGGCCGTGACGACCGTCCGCAATGTGCGGGCGGCGTCGATGCGGCCGGCGGATTCCGGCCGTCGGAGAGCCTTGAATGGCGGCGAGTTTGCGCATGCGAAATACCTTGACGTTGTTTTCCTCCACGGATGATGTCCTGTGCCACCGCGTCCGCCTGGTGCTCGCGGCCAAGGGCGTGACCTACGATTTCGTGGCGGTGGATCCGCAGAATCCGCCGGAAGACCTGATCGACTTGAATCCCTACCACTCGGTGCCGACCCTGGTCGAGCGCGAGCTGGTGCTGTACGCCGCCTCGGTGGTCAGCGAGTACCTGGACGAGCGCTATCCGCATCCGCCGCTGATGCCGGTCGATCCGCTTTCGCGCGCGCGCCTGCGCCTGGCGATGCTGCGCATCGAGCACGACTGGGTGCCGCAGGTGCAGGCGATCCAGCTCGGCAACAAGGCCCAGGCCGAAGCCGGGCGCAAGCGCCTGAAGGAACTGCTGACCGCGTCGGTGCCGCTGTTCAAGGCCAGCAAGTTCTTCCTCAATCCGGAGATGAGCCTGGCCGACTGCGCGATGGCGCCGATCATCTGGCGCCTGCAGGCGCTGGACATCCCGCTGCCGAAGGACGGCAAGGCGATCGAGGATTACGGCAACCGCATCTTCCGCAATCCGGGGTTCATCCGCAGCCTGACCGATCAGGAAAAGAAACTGCGCGACCTGCCGGCATGATGCTGTCCGCCGCGCCGTCTCCATTGTCTTCCGAGCTGTACCGGCATCGCGCGCCGGCACGTAGAATGGGCGCATGAGCGACGACACTTCCCGCATGACCAGCCATCGCCCGTACCTGCTGCGGGCGCTGGTGGAATGGATCAACGACAACGGCATGACCCCGCACATTCTGGTGGATGCGGGCCTGCCCGGCGTCCAGGTGCCGCCGAGCGCGGTCAAGGACGGGCGGGTGGTGCTGAACATCGCCGAGCGTGCGGTGGTGCGGCTGCAGATCGACAACGAGGGGGTCAGCTTCACCGCCCGCTTCGGCGGCGTCAGCTACCCGGTGCAGGTGCCGATGTCCGCGGTGCTGGCGGTCTATGCACGCGAAACCGGGCAGGGCATGGCGCTGCCGGACGACATCCATGGCGCCAGCGAGCCGCCGGGCGACGACACCCCGCCACCGCCGCGGCCGGGCGGATCCGACGACGCCGGCAAGCGTCCGCGCCTGCGCGTGGTCAAGTAGCCAGTCGATGCGCGGCCTCGGTGGCCGCGCTTCACCCATCCAAGCGTTGGCGTTTCCGGTATTCGTGCGCCGCGCACCGCGTTGTTCCGTCGCAGGAGCGGCTTCAGCCGCGACGGGCTTACCGGTAACGCCCATCGCCGCTGAAGCCGCTCCTGCATTCGCCAGCCATTCCATGTGGCATGCGCATCGCCCGCGCACTCAGCTTCGCTGTCGCCCGACACAACACGCCGCGCGCCATCGGTATCGGTGCACGGCCGGGGTGCACGGCTCAGTCGCGCTGCGCGCGGGCTTCCTGCAGGCTGCTCACGCTGGCGACCGACGGCCCGGTGAACGCGATCAGCTGATCGCCGAGTAGCACCAGGCGCCCGCTGTGGCGGTCGGTGCCATCGTAGGAATAGTCGAAGCGGAAGCTGCGCTCGAAGCCGAGCCAGCCGTTGGGCAGGCGCCGCAGGCGCAGGCCGGTGCCGTGCACGCTCTGGTCCAGCCACTGCACGTCGGCGGCCTTGCAGGCGTTGCGGCCGAGGATTTCGGCGCGTTCGGCGGCCGCACGCGAGGCGTTCCAGAACGCGAACACCGCGGCGCCGGCGATCATCAACAGGATCAGGCTGGGCATGGCGCCACTGTAGCGAGGCGCCGGTAGGCGGGCAATCTTGCTTGGGCTGGGATTGGCGGTTCGGGAATGGGGGATTGGCAAGAGCTGCGCCTCGCGCGCTGCTCGTAGATGTCTTGGAGCGAGGTGCAGCGGCTGACGGACGCCTCCGGTCCCCGCCATGGTCCTGAGCGAGGCACCTGCATGCATTGATGATGCGCGGTGTGCGTCCACCGGAATCCCGGTGTGAGAGGCGCCCTGGCGTTGCGATTGGACGAATACGCCTTAGCGCTGTGGCTGTGACTGCGGTTCGGTCTTGGGTGCCTGGTTGCCGGTGGGCGCGGTGGGGTGCGGCGCTGCTGGTGTCGCGCTGGGTATGGGGGATGCCGCCGCTGGCGTGTTCGGGCCGGTGGGGGGCTGTCTGTTATAAACATCTGACGCTGCCGTCGGTCTTACGG
>NZ_NMPP01000040.1:0-44045 GCF_009192885.1 Xanthomonas sp. LMG 12462
TATAGGCGGCCGCGTGAGATGTGTAGAGGAGACGGGTTGTGCTGCGGTCGGTGCTGGAAGGGCAGCGGGTGGACCTGATCGACTGCACGCCGTCGCTGCTGGAGGCGTGGCTGGGGGCGGGGCTGGAGGACTGCCTGCCGCATCTGGTGATCGGCGGTGAGGCGATCGGGGCCTCGCTGTGGCAGCGGCTGGTGGGGTGGCAGCAGCAGCGCGGGCGGCTGGCGATCAACGTGTATGGGCCGACCGAGTGCTGCGTGGATACGACATGGAGCCTGGTGCAGGGTCCGGTGCCGGTGATCGGGCGGGCGTTGGCGAACGTGCAGTGCCATGTGCTGGCCGAGGACGGGCAGGTGCAGCCGATCGGCGTGGCAGGGGAACTGTACATCGGCGGTGCGGGCGTGGGGCGTGGTTACCACGGCCAACCGGCGCTGACGGCGCAGCGGTTCCTGCCGAGTCCATGGGTGGCCGGGGAGCGGGTGTACCGCAGCGGCGATCGGGTGCGCTGGCGCAACGACGGGACGCTGGAGTACCTGGGGCGGCTGGATGCGCAGGTGAAGCTGCGCGGGTACCGGATCGAGCTGGGGGAGATCGAGAGCCAGCTGCGGGCGCAGGCGACGGTGCGCGAGGCGGCGGTGGTGGTGAGCGGGGAGGGCGCGCAGGCGCGGCTGGTGGCCTACGTGGTGCCGGCGACGCCGCTGGAGCTGGAAGACGCGGAAGCATCCTGGACGCAGTCCCTGCAGCAGGCGCTGAGCCAGGTGCTGCCGGGCTACATGCAGCCGACGGCGTACGTGGTGCTGGCGGCGCTGCCGCTGACGGCCAACGGCAAGCTGGACCGGGCGGCGCTGCCGCAGGCACAGGTGCGCGAAGCGGCCTACAGCGCCCCGCGCACGCCGACCGAGCAGGCGCTGGCGCAGATCTGGGAAGCGGTGCTGGGCCAGGAGCGGATCAGCACCGAGGCGAACTTCTTCGAGATCGGCGGCGACTCGATCCTGTCGATCCAGATCGTGGCACGCGCGAACCAGGCCGGCATCGGCATCAGCACCCGGCAATTGTTCCAGTCGCAGACCATCGCCCAGCTCGCACGGCACGCGGACCACGCCAAGGAGGGGACAGGAATGCTGGCGACGCAGGCGGAGGTGCAGGGTGCGTTGCCGCTGTTGCCGATCCAACGGGCGTTCCTGGAAGCGAACGACCGGGATCCTCACCATTACAACCAGGCATTGCTGCTGGAGGCGCCTGCGGCGCTGGACCCGATCGACCTGCATCGCATGGTGGCGGCGTTGTATCGGCGCCATGACGCGCTGCGCCTGCGCTTTCGCCTGCAGGAGGGGCAGTGGCTGGCGGAACACGCGCCACTGGACGACGCCACGCTGGAGGCGGCCTGCGTCATCGAGCGGTTGCCGGACGAACCCCTGGCGTTCGCGCGGGCGGTGAGCGAGCGCTGCGATCACTGGCAGGGCGCGTTCGAACTGGACCGCGGACCGTTGCTGCGCGCGGTGTATCTGCATAACGATGCCCAGGCGCGCCTGTTGCTGGTCGCGCATCACCTGGTCGTGGACGGCGTTTCCTGGCGAATCCTTCTGGCCGACCTGGGCAGCGCCCACGCCCAGGCCGCTGCCGGCGAGGAAATCGTGTTGCCGCCGAAGACGGTATCGCTGCAGCAATGGGCACAGGCGGTGCACGCGCATGCCGGCAGCCATGCGCTTGCCGCCGAGCGCAGCTATTGGCTGGCGCAGGCGCGCAGGACGTTGCCGCCATTGCCGGTGGACCGTGCGGGCACCGACCACGGCCCCGTCTGCAGCGCGGCTCACGTCGGCTTCGCGTTGCCCGATGCGGTGAGCCGGATCCTGCTGCAGCATGGCAACCGCGCCTATCGCACGCAGGTGAACGAACTGTTGCTGGCGGGCGTCTTGTTGGGCATGCGCCGCTGGAGCGGGCATGCCGGCTTGCGCCTCGGGCTGGAAGGACACGGGCGCGGCGGCTTGCCGGACGAACTGGATACCAGCCAGACCGTCGGCTGGTTCACCACGTTGTACCCGCTGCTGCTGTGGAGCGACGCCGACGACGTCGCCAGCACCATCAAGGCCGTCAAGGAGCAGTACCGTGCCGTTCCGGCGCAGGGCCTCGGTTATGCGGTGTTGCGTGAACTGACCGCCGATCCGGAGTTGCGTGCGGCCGAAGAGGGGCAGCCGATCGCGCTGACCTTCAACTATCTCGGGCAGTCCGATCATGCGGCGGAGCAGGCCGGCCCTTTCCGCGCTGCGCCCGAGTCTGCCGGACACAGCATCGGGCCGCACCGATTGCGCCGCCATGCGCTGACACTGAAAGGCGTGGCGGCCGCCGGGCAACTGCGCTTCACCCTGGAGTACAGCCGCGACCGCTACGACGCCGAGACCGCATCGGCGATCGTCGCCGCACTCGAATCGGCATTTCACGCGGTCGCCGGTCACTGCGCGCAATGCGAGCGGCCTGCGCTGACGCCGTCGGATGTGCCGCTGGCCCAGCTCTCGCAAGAACCGCTCGATGCGCTGCAAGCCGCATTCCCGGACATGGTCGCGCTGTATCCGGCCACGCCGATGCAGCAGGGGCTGCTGTTCCATACCCGACTGGATCCGGAAGCCTACATCACCCAGACCTTCCCGATCCTGCGCGGCGCGCTGGATGCGCCACGCTTCCGCGCCGCCTGGCAGTCCCTGCTGGACCGCCACGAGGTGTTTCGCACGGCCTTCGTGGAGGTCGGCGAGCGGCTGTTGCAACTGGTCGGCGCCTCCGCCGCGCTGCCCTGGCACGAGGAGGACTGGCGCGAGTTGGACGCACAGGCGCAGGAAGCGCAGTTCGAGCGCTACCGGCAACAGGATCGTGCCCGCGGTTTCGATGTCGCATGTGCCCCCTTGCTGCGTATTGCGTTGTTCCGTCTTGGCGAGGAGCGCTATCGCCTGCTGTGGACGCACCATCACATGCTGTCCGACGGCTGGTCGCTGCCGATCCTCTACAAGGAGGTGATGCAGGTCTATACCGCCGGCCTGCAGGGGACCTCGGTGCAATTGCCGCCGGCGCCGCGCTACGAGGCCTATGTCGACTGGCTGTCGCGGCAGGACCGCGACGCGGCACTGGCGTTCTGGCAGTCGCAACTGGCCACGATCGAGGCGCCGACACCGCTGGCCATCGACAAGCTGCCCAGCGATGGCGGCTTCGGTCAGCGCGAACGCAGCCTGACCCTCGATGCCGCCACCAGCGAGCGCCTCTCGGCCTTCGCGCGCGGGCAACGGGTCACCTTGAACACGGTGCTGCAACTGGCTTGGGGCTATCTGCTGCACCGCTACAGCGGCGAGGACGAGGTGGTGTTCGGTGCCACGATTTCCGGCCGTCCGGCGGAGATCGATGGCATCGAGTCGATGGTCGGCTTGTTCATCAACAGCGTGCCGGTCCGCATGTCCTTCGCCGAACCGCACAGCGTCGGCACGATGCTGGCGGATCTGCAGCAACGCTTCGAACGCGCCAATGCCTTCGGCTATCTGTCGCTGGCCGACATCCAGCGGCAATCGGGCATCGCGCCGGGCACGGCGCTGTTCGACAGCCTGATGGTGATCGGCAATTATCCGATCGAGGCGGCGATGCAGGCACGTTCGCTGGATGCCGGGCTGCAGGTGGAGGCGACCGGACGCCGCGAGCAGACCGGCTACCGGCTTGCGTTCAACATCGGTGTGCGCAGCCGCATCCACTTGCAGTGCGCGTACCCGGCCGAAGTCTTCGCCGATGCGACGATCGACCGCCTGCTGGGTCATTTCGCCCAGGTGCTGCAGCGCATGCCTGCGCTGGTGGACCAGCCCGTGCACCGGATCGACCCACTCGGCGATGCCGAGCATCGGGACCGAGCGCTGTGGAATGCCGTCCCGGCCGACTATCCGCGCGATGCCACGCTGCACGCGCTGGTGGAGGCGCGCGCCCATGCCCATCCGCAGGCCGTGGCCGCGACATTCGGCGAGCAGGCCATCACCTATGGCGAACTGAATCGTGAGGCGAACCGGGTCGCGCACTTCCTGCGCCAGCGCGGCGTCGCGGTCGATACGCTGGTCGGCCTGTGCATCGAACGTTCCGTGGAGATGCTGATCGGCATGCTCGGCATCCTCAAGGCCGGTGCCGCCTACCTGCCGCTGGATCCGGATTATCCCGAAGATCGCCTGCGCTTCATGCTGGAGGATTCGGGTGCCGAGATCGTCTTGACCTCCAGCGACCTGCTGCATGCACTGGACGTGTTCGACGAGCGCCTCGTGCTGCCGCTGGACGCCACATTGCGGGAGGCCCTGCTCGGCGATTGCGCGCAGACCGATCCGGTACCGGCGGCCGGCGCGCAATCGCTGGCCTATGCCATCTATACCTCCGGTTCCACCGGTACGCCGAAGGGGACACTGATCGAACACCGCAACGTGGTGCGGCTGGTGCATCGGCCGAACTACGTCGTCCTGGCCGAAGGCGAGGTGATGGCGCAAGCGTCCAACAGCTCCTTCGATGCGGCGACTTTCGAGATATGGGGAGCGCTGGCCAACGGCATGCACCTGCATGGCATCGGCAAGGACACCCTGCTCAATCCGGCGGCATTGGCCACCACCCTGCACGAGGCCAGGGTGGCGACGCTGTTCGTGACCACGGCCATCTTCAACCAGATGTCGCTGGTTGCGCCAGGCGGCTTCGCTGCGCTCGATACGCTGCTGTTCGGTGGCGAAGGCGTGGACGTGGAAGCGGTTGGCCGCGTGCTGGCGGCGGGCAAGCCGCGACACCTGGTGCATGTCTACGGGCCGACCGAAAACACCACCTTCAGTACCGCGTTCGAGATCGTGGAACGTCGTTTCGATACCTACCCCATCGGGACGCCGATTTCCGGTACGACGCTGTACGTGCTGGATACCCAGCGACGGCCCGTGCCGTACGGCGCGGTGGGCGAGCTCTACCTCGGTGGCGATGGCGTCGGCCGCGGCTACCATGCGCGGCCGCAACTCGATGCCGAGCGTTTCCTTGAGGATCCTTTCGCGGTGACCGATGGCGCTCGCCTGTACCGCACTGGCGACCTGGTCCGGCAAAGCGCGGACGGCAACGTGCAGTTCGTCGGGCGTGCCGACGACCAGGTCAAGCTGCGTGGCTTCCGCATCGAGCTCGGCGAAATCGAGACCCGCCTGCTGTCGCACGACGCCGTGCGTGAAGCGGTCGTGGTGGCCCGCCGCGATCAGGATGCGACCCGACTGGTGGCCTACGTGGTGCGGACGCTGGCCGACGAACAGGTCAACGAGTCGTTGTTCTCCAAGGAGCTTCGCCGCTATCTGAAGCAGCGCATGCCGGAGTACATGGTGCCGTCCGCCTTCGTCTGCATGGAGGAACTGCCGCTCACCCGCAACGGCAAGGTCGACAAGCGGCAGCTGCCGGTACCCGACTATCAACTGCAGCAGGCCTACTTCGCGCCGCGCACCGAACTGGAAGCGCGGCTTGCCGAACTGTGGCAACAGGTACTGCGAGTCGACCAGGTTGGCGTGCACGACAATTTCTTCGAGATCGGTGGCGATTCGATCCTGTCGATCCAGGTGGTGTCGCGGGCCAACCAGGCCGGTATCCGCATGAGCACGCGGCAGCTGTTCGAGAACCAGACGGTCGCGGAACTGGCGACGGTCGCGGCCTGTGCCGAGGAGGCGCTGGCGCCGCAGGACGAGGTGCAGGGCGAGATGCCGTTGCTGCCGGTGCAGCGCATGTTCCTGGAGGGCGAGGCGGTCGACCGGCATCATTTCAACCAGGCGGTGTTGTTGACCACGCCGCCGGATTTCGATCTGCAGACGCTGGACGCGGTGCTTGCCGCGCTGTATGCACGCCACGACGCGCTGCGGCTTCGCTTCACCGAGGACGCCGACGGCTGGCAGGCGCGGCATGTTCCGCTGCATCCGGACATGGTGCTGGAAAGCCGGGCGCTGGAGCGGCTGGAAGGGTCGGACTCGACCTGGGCGGCCCAGGTCTCCGCGCGATGCGCGGATTGGCAACGCCGCTTCGACCTCGCCGACGGCCCGCTGTTGCGTGCGGTGTATTTCCCGTCTTGGACCGGCGATGGCGGTCGCCTGTTGCTTGCCGTGCACCACATCGTCGTGGACGGTGTGTCCTGGCGGATCCTGCTGGATGACCTGCAATTGGCCTACAGCCAGATCCAGCGTGGCCAGTCCATACAGCTCGGGCGCAAGAGCGCCTCCTTCCAGCGCTGGGGGCAGACGCTGGAAGCATATGCGTGCGATCCGGCGCTGCTGCAGGAAAAGGCCTACTGGGCTGCCGCTGCGGCAGTGCCAGGGCTGCCGGTCGATCGGCCAGGCGTCGGCGCAGGAAGCAACGCCAGTACGCGCCTGATCGGGTTCGGCCTGTCGCCCGAGGAGACCCGGGCGCTGCAGCAGCAGTGCCATGCGGCCTACCGGACCCAGATCAACGAGTTGCTGCTGGCTGCGGTGTATCTCGGCGTGCGCCGCTGGTGCGGCCAGACCGCGTTGCGCATCCGTCTGGAAGGGCACGGCCGCGAGGCGCTGGACGAGGACATGGACCTGACCCAGACCGTGGGCTGGTTCACCAGCCTGTATCCGCTGCGCCTGAGCAGCGACGGCCAAGCGCTGGGCGATGTGATCAAGGCGGTCAAGGAGCAGTACCGCAGCGTGCCGCGCCGCGGCATCGGCTACGGTGTGCTGCGCTACCTGCTTCGCGATCCGGACCTCATCGCCGCCGCGCACGATGAACACGACGGCCTGCTGTTCAACTATCTGGGTCAGTTCGACCAGGTGTTGAACGATGACACCGCGTTTCAGCCGGCGCCGGAGTCGATCGGCCCGCAAACGAGCCTGCGTCGTCAACGCGCGGCCTTGTTGTCGCTCAGCGGCAAGACGTTCGCCGGACAACTGCAGTTCACGCTGTCCTACGGCAGCGATCGCTACGAAGCGGCCAGCATGCGGGCCCTGGCCGATGCCATCGAGGGGGCGTTGCGCGAGATCGTGGCGCACTGCCGACACGCGCACGGTGCCGGCTTCACCCCGTCCGACTTCCCGCTGGCGCGGGTCGGTCAGGCCGAGCTGGATCGCTGGCAGCACCGTTATCCGCGGCTGCAACGGCTGTATCCGGCCACGCCGATGCAGGCGGGTCTGTTGTACGAGACCCTGCTCGACCGGTCGGCCTACGTCATCCAGAACTACCCGGTCCTGCGCGGCGACCTGGATCTTGCGGCATTCCGCCAGGCATGGCATGCGGTGGTGGCGCGGCACGACGTGTTCCGTACCGCCTTCGTCGGCGATGCTGCAGACTTGCAGCAGTTGGTGCTGGAGCAGGCGCCGCTGGAGTGGCAGGAAGAGGACTGGTCCGTTTTCGACGATGCCGAACAGGCGCGGCGTTTCGAGGCGTTCCGCCAGCAGGATCGGCAGCGTGGCTTCGACTTCGCCCAGCCGCCGTTGATGCGCGTGGCCGTGTTCCACCTGGGGGCGCAGCGCTACCAACTATTGTGGTCGTTGCACCACATCCTGCTGGACGGCTGGTGCCTGCCGCTGGTCTACCGCGACGTGATCGAGCTGTATCGCGCCGCCCTGGAGGTGCGCGCGCCACAGCTACCGGCCGTCCCGCCCTACGAGCACTACATCGCCTGGCTGCAGGCGCGCGATGCCGCGGCCGCGCGGGAGTACTGGCGGCGCCTGTTGCAGCACGTCACTGCGCCGACGCCGTTGCCGATGGCCCGTCCTCCCGTCCCGCTGGCCGGGCAGCGCGAGCACTGGCTGGAGCTGTCCGAAGCGCAGACCCAGGTGCTGCTCGCCTTCGCCCAGGCTCACCGGACCACGGTCAACACCTTGCTGCAGTGGGCCTGGGCGTATCTGCTGCACCGCTACAGCGGTGAGGCAGACGTCGTGTTCGGCGCCACCATTTCCGGCCGCGCCGGACAGGTGGCGGGCATCGAGGACATGGTCGGCCTGTTCATCAACAGCATCCCGGTGAAGGTGTCGTTCGGCAACGACAGCGGTCTTGCCGCGGCGCTTTCCGCCCTGCATGCGGATTTCCAGCAGGGGAGCGAGTACGGCTATCTGGCCCTGAGCGAGATCCAGCGGCAGTCCGGGGTACGCGCGGGTACCGCCTTGTTCGACAGTCTGCTGGTGTTCGAGAACTACCCGATGGATGCCCTGGCCGACGATGCCGGCACGTCCGCGAGCACCACGCTGGAAATCGAACGGCCGGGCAACAGCGAAGCGACCAGCTTTGCGTTGACCCTCACCGCCGGACTCGGACGCACGCTGCGGGTGAAGTTCGGCTATCGCGGCGACCGCTTCTGCGATATGGCGGTGCGGCGCACCGCCGAGCACCTGGCGCGGGTCCTCGACCAGATGTCCCTGCCCGAACGCGCGGCCGACTGCAGGTTCGATCTGCCGACCGATGCCGAGCGCGCCCAGTTTGCGGTGTGGAACGAGACGGACGCGCCGTTCCCGCGCGAGACCTGCGTGCACACGCTGTTCGAGGTGCAGGCGGCGCTCACGCCGGACGCGGTGGCCTTGGAGGCCAGCGATACCACACTGACCTACGCAGCGTTGAACATGCGTGCCAACCAGCTCGCGCACGCACTGATCGGCCTGGGTGTGGCGCCCGACGACCGGGTCGGGCTGCGCATGCACCGTTCGATTGATCTGGTGGTCGCGATCCTGGCGGTGCTGAAGGCCGGGGGAGCGTATCTGCCGCTCGATCCGGAACATCCGCCGGCGCGTACCGCGTACATGGTGCGCGACTCCGGCGCCCGCATCGTGGTGACCACCGGCGACCTGGAACGGCCGCTGCTCGATGAAGGCGCGACCGTGCTGGCGCTGGATGCGGAACCGACCCTGGCGTCGCTGGCCGAGATGCCGGTGCGCAATCCGGAGGCGCGCGAACGCGGGCTTGGCGCACGCAATCTGGCGTACGCCATCTATACCTCCGGCTCCACTGGGGAGCCGAAGTGCGTGCTCAACGAGCACGAGGCATTGGTCAATCGGCTGGACTGGATGCAGAAGGCGTATCCGCTCGGCCCCGACGACCGCGTGCTGCAAAAGACGCCGTTCAGTTTCGACGTGTCGGTATGGGAGTTCCTGTGGCCGCTGCTGGCGGGCGCTCGCCTGTCCATCCTGGCGCCTGGCGCGCACCAGGATCCAGCGGCGGTCTGCGACGCCATCCGGCGCCACGGGATCACTACACTGCATTTCGTGCCATCGATGCTGTCGGTGCTGTTGGCGATGGAGGACTGGGCCAGTTGCCGCAGCGTGCGCCAGGTGCTGTGCAGCGGTGAAGCGCTGAGCGTCGAGCTGGCCCAGCGCTTCTTCGCCACGGGAACTCAGGCGCGCCTGCACAACCTCTACGGTCCCACGGAAGCCGCGATCGACGTCTCGGCATGGGAGTGCAGGCCGGGGGACACAGGTGCCACCGTGCCCATCGGCCGCCCGATCCAGAACCTGCGGTTGCACGTGCTCGACGCGTCGGGTGCGCTACAGGTGCTCGGTGTGCCCGGCGAGCTGTGCATCGGCGGCGTCGGCCTGGCGCGCGGCTACTGCAACAAGCCGGAGCTGACCCGCGAGCGCTTCATCGCCGACAGCGTCGACGGGTTGCCCGGGGCGCGGTTGTACCGTACCGGCGATCTCGCCCGCTGGCTGCCCGACGGGAGCCTGGAATTCCTCGGGCGGCTCGACCATCAGGTGAAGCTGCGCGGGCTGCGCATCGAGCTGGGCGAGATCGAGGCCCAGTTGCGCCGCCAGGCGGGCGTGGACGATGCCGTCGTGGTCGTTCGCGGCGACGCCGAGGACAGTGTGCTGGTCGCCTACCTGGCCATGCAGGACGCAGGCGACCCGGCAGGTCATGCTGCCGTCGCAGACCGCCTGCGCGCGGCGCTCGCCGACGCGCTCCCCAGCTACATGCTGCCCGCTGCCTTCGTGGTGATGGCGCGTTTGCCGCTGAACGCCAACGGCAAGCTGGACCGGGCGGCGTTGCCGGAGCTGCAGACAGCGCAAGGCGGCACGGACGCGGCGACGCCGACCGAGCGCGTGATCGCCGAGTTGTGGCAGACCTTGCTGAAGCGCGATGCAGTGGACGTGACGGCGAGCTTCTTCGCGCTGGGCGGCCACTCGCTGCTGGCGGTCCGCATGATCGGCGAGGTGCGCAGCCTGTTCGATCTGGACATCTCGATTCGAGACGTGTTCGAACGGACCAGCGTGCGCGCACTCGCCGCCCACGTGGATGCGTGCCTGCAGCGCCGCCGATTGCACGATGCCCTTGCCTTGGATGTAAGCAACAGCAACCCTGAGGAGTTGATCGAGCTATGACGTTTCTAGACGTGCTGCAGGCATGCAGCGAGGCGGGCATCCGTCTCGCCGCCAAGGATGGTCGCTTGCTGGTGGGCGGCGCCGAGGGTGGGCTGACGGCCGCGCTGCGCGAACAGCTCACACGGCACAAGGCGGAAATCCTGGATTACCTGGCGCAGCCGGCAGCCGCGCCGCAGACGCCGGGCATCCGCAGGAACGCAGGCGCCAGCGACTACCCGCTCTCGTTCTCGCAACGGCGGCTGTGGTTCCTCGATCAACTGGGTAGCGGCAGCGCCGAATACAACCTGCCCGCGGCGTTCCGCGCCATCGGTGAGCTGGATGTGCAGGCGTTGCAGGCGACGCTGGATGCCATCGTCGCCCGCCACGAAGTGTTGCGCACCACCTACGTGCTACGTGGGCAGGAACCCGTGCAGGTCGTGCAGGCACCGCATGGCGTTGCGCTCGCGGTGCACGACCTGTCCGCGCAGCCGCAGGCGCGACGCGAGCAACAGGTCCAGCAGCTGGCCGTCGCGGAAGCGGCCACGCCCTTCGATCTGGAGCGCGATCCGCCGCTGCGCTGCACGCTGCTCAGGCTGGGCGAGGCCGAGCACGTGGTGTTGTTCACGGTGCATCATATCGCCGCCGACGGTTGGTCCATGGCCGTGCTGGTCCGCGAGTTCCTGGACGGCTATCTGGCGTTCCGGCGTGGCGCCGCGCCGCAGTGGGCGCCGTTGCCCGTGCAATATGGCGATGTCGCCGTCGCCCAGCATGCCGCGCGTGCAGACGGGCGCCTGGATGCCGCGCTGGAGTACTGGCGGCAGCGGCTGCAGGACGCCCCGCAGGTGCATGCGCTGCCGCTGGACCGGCCACGGCCCGCCCGCCAGCGTTTCGCTGCGGCGCGCCACACCCAGCGCTTGGCCCGGCCGCAGCTGGAGGCGATCAAGGCCCTCGCTGCGGGCGAGGGTGCGACGCTGTTCATGGCCCTGCAGTCGGCCCTGGCCTACCTGTTGGCGCGTTGGAGCGGCGAGCCCGACGTGCTGATCGCCACTCCCACCGCCGGACGCGCAGCGCCGGAGACGGCTCGGCTCATCGGCTGCTTCAACAATACCCTGGCGTGTCGTTTCGCGCTGGACGCGGCGATGAGTGCGCAGACGCTGCTCGCGCACGGCCGCGATGTGGCGCTTGGCGCGTTCAGCCATCAGGACGTGCCGTTCGACCTGCTGGTCGAAATGCTGCGCCCCGAGCGCAGCCTGGCCTACAACCCGTTGTGCCAGATCAAGTTCGTGCTGCAGAACCACGAGGAGCATCTGCTGGAAATCCCCGGCCTCGCCTTGCAGCCGGTCGGGCAGGGGGGCGAACGCGTGCACTTCGATCTGGACCTGACCGCGACCGAGCGCGAGGACGGCCTCTATCTTGCCTGGAGCTTCAAGCAGGAACTGTTCGATGCCGAAAGCATCGACCGTCTGGCGCAGGCGTATGCACGGCTGCTGCAGCGCATGTGCGCCAACCCGGAGATGCCGCTCTCGCGTCTCGGCCTGTTGGACGAGGCGGGCGCGCAGGCCGCCATCGCCCTGGGACGCGGCGCCGACAGCGCCAAGTGGCGCCAGGGCAGCGTGCTGGCCGGGGTTGCGGCCTGTGCGCTTGCCAATGCCGGTGCGGTGGCGGTCCGCTGCGCAGGCGACACGCTCACCTACGCAGCCCTCGTGCGACAGTCGAACCGGCTCGCGCATGCGTTGATCGAGCAGGGGATCGGACCTGGCGATCGTGTCGGCGTGCACATGGGCCGTTCGCTCGGCCTGCCGGTGGCCCTGCTTGCGGTGATGAAGGCGGGCGCCGCCTACGTGCCGCTGGATCCCGGCCAGGGCCTGCAGCGTTTGCGCGGCATCGTCGACGCCGCTGCCGTGGGCCTGGTCCTGCACGATGGCGCCCATCCGTTACTGCTGGCCGGCGTGGATACCATCCTGGTCGACGACCTGGCCGATGGCCACGCATGGTTCGCCGACTACCCCGACCAGGCGCCGCCGGTCGCGGTTGGCGCCGACGACAGCGCCTACGTGCTGTATACCTCCGGCTCCACCGGTGCGCCGAAAGGCGTGGAGGTCGCACACCGCAATCTCGACGATTACTGCGCCTTCGCACGCGAAAGCTACTACGATGCCGGCCTGCGCGGTTCCCTGGTGGCGACATCACCAGCGTTCGACCTGACCTTGCCGGGATTGTTCGTGCCGTTGCTGGTCGGCGGTACCGTGGAGCTTGTGGCAGAGGACGACCTCGCCGCGCTGGCGGCGCGCCTGGCGGAGCCGGCATGCCCGGACAGCCTGTTGCGGCTGACTCCCTCGCATCTGCATGGCGTGCTGGCCCTGCTGGGCACGATCGCCCTTCCGCAGCGGCATGTGTTCGTGATCGGTGGTGAGGTGCTGCCGATGGCGCTGGCGCAGGACGTGCACGCGCGTTTTCCGGCTGCCCGTCTGTACAACCACTACGGCCCGACCGAAACGGTCGTGGGCTGCAGCCTGCACGCGGTCGACTTCCCGCTGCCTGACACGACCGACGGCATGCCGATCGGCCGGCCCATGCACAACACCCAGTTGTACGTGCTGGACCCGGCGCTGCATCCCACGCCGATCGGCGTGCCGGGCGAACTCTACATCGGTGGCGCAGGCGTCGCGCGCGGCTATCTGGGACAGGCAGCGCTTACCGCCGAGCGGTTTGTCGCCGATCCATTCCGGCCCGGACAACTTGTCTACCGCAGCGGCGACCGCGTGCGCTGGCGCGGCGACGGCCAACTGGAGTTCCTGGGCCGCGTCGACGAGCAGATCAAGTTGCGTGGTTTCCGCATCGAGCCGGCCGAAATCGAACTGCAACTGGCCGCCTGCGCCGGTGTGCGGCGTGCCGCGGTCCGTGTGGTCGGCGATGCCGAGCAGGCGCGCCTGGTGGGCTATCTGGAAGCGGCAGCGGCATCGCTGGATCTCCGCGACGTCCTCGCCCGGCTGGCGACCGTCCTGCCGACGTACATGGTGCCGGCCAGCCTGATGGTGCTTGAGGCGTTGCCGTTGACCGGCAACGGCAAGGTGGACAAGCGCGCCTTGCCGTTGCCGCAGGCCGAGGCTGGTCCGGCCGGCGCCGCGCCGCAGACACCGACCGAACTGCGGCTGGCGGGCCTGTGGGCGCAATTGCTCAAGCGCGAGCAGATCGGGCGCGACGATCATTTCTTCGCCAGCGGCGGGCATTCGCTGCTCGCCACGCGCCTGGTGGGCGAAATCGGCCGCCGCTTCGGCAGGACGCTGCCGGTTCGCGCCGTGTTCGAACACGCCACCCTGCGCGAACTGGCCGCAGCGGTGGATGCGCTACCGGTCGCCGCCGCGCACCGGATCGGCACGGCCGACCGCAGCGCGCCGTTGCCGCTGTCCTTTGCCCAGCAGAGTCTGTGGTTCGTCGATCTGCTCGAGGGCGGCAGCCCGCAGTTCAACATGCCCAGTGCAATGCGCCTGGATGGAGCGCTCGACGTGGACGCCCTGCAGCAGGCGCTGGACGCGCTGGTGGAGCGCCATGAAGTGTTGCGTACCCACTATCGCGCGCGCGACGGTGTGCCCATGCAGGTGGTCGCTGCGCCATCGCGATTGCCGATCGCCATGCACGATCTGCGACGCGTCGCCGTCGAGGAGCACGACCCGCGCGTACAGGCGCTCAAGCGCGATGAGGCCAGGCGGCCGTTCGACCTGGCCAATGGACCGGTGCTGCGCTGCACCTTGATCCGCTTGCAGGATCGGCAGGCGGTGCTGTTGCTGACCCTGCACCACATCGCCTCGGACGGCTGGTCCAACGGCATCCTGGCCCGCGAACTGCTGGCCTTCTACACCGCGTTCGCCAAGGGGGAGGTGCCGTCGCTCGAGGCATTGCCCGTGCAATACGCCGATTACGCCGCCTGGCAGCGCCAACGGCTGCATGGCGGCATCCTGCAGCCGCAGCTGGACTACTGGCGCAGGCGTCTGGCCGATCTGCCGGCACTGCATGCCTTGCCGCTGGATTTCCCACGGCCGGCGCAACAGGATTTTGCGGGCGTCGCCTGTCAGCAAGCCCTTGATGCGCCCGATCTGGCGCGCGTGCGCGCATTCTGCCAGGAGCGTGGCATCACCCTGTTCGTGTTGATGCACGCGGTGTTCGCCCTGTGGATGGGGCGCCTGAGTCGAGAACGCGATGTGGTGGTCGGCATTCCGGTGGCAGGGCGGGTACATCCGGATCTGGAAGGGCTGATCGGCTTCTTCGTCAACACGCTGGTCCTGCGGACCGAACTGGATGCGGACCTGCGCTTCGATGCATTGTTGGCTCAGTGCCGCACTGCCGCCGTGGAGGCCTACGCCAACCAGGACATTCCGTTCGAGTTGCTGGTCGACGAGCTGAAACCGGTGCGCAGTCTCAGCCACAACCCGCTGGTGCAGGTCTTGCTCAATGTCTTCGAGCCGGCACAGGAGGCGGCAGCTGCGCCTGACGGGCTGGACGCCAGTGCGCTCGGCGGGCAGGCATCCGACTCGTTGGCCAAGGCCGACCTGACCCTGTACGTGCGGTGCGTGGGCGAGCGCCTGCTGTTCAAGTGGTCCGGCCGTCGCTCGTTGTTCGCGCAGGCAAGCCTGGTCCGGTTCGGGGACGCGTTCCGCCACCTGCTGCTGCAGGCGATCGCCGCTCCTGACGCGCCGATCGCCGACTTCGCATTGCTGGACGAGACGGCGCAACGGCTGGTGCTGGACGCCTGCGCGCCCGTCCCCGTCGCGCTGGACGCCGATTGCGTGCACCAGCGGATCGCGGCGCTGGCCGCGTCCGATCCGGCGGCCGTCGCGCTGCGGCATGGGCAGCAGGTGCTCGACCGCGCCGAACTGGATGCCAGGGTCAGGAGGCTGGCCGCGGCTCTCGCTGCCGCTGGCGTGGGCAAGGGCGACATCGTCGGCATCTTCGCCGACCGCGGGATCGATTACGTGGTGGCCGTCCTGGCAAGCATGCATGCCGGCGCGGTCCATCTGCCGATCGCCACGGAACTGCCGGCAGCGCGTATCGACTACATGCTGGCCGACGGCAAGGCGCGTCTGGTATTGACGACCACGGCGCTGACGCTACGGCTGACGGCAGCCGTGCCAGCCATGTGCGTGGACGCCATCGTGGACGCGGAGCCGCTGCCACGGCCGGCCTCCGACGTCGGCCATGCCGATGCGGTCCACCTGCTGTATACCTCCGGTTCCACCGGGCTTCCCAAGGGCGTGCTCGGCAGCCACCGGGCGTTGTGCAACCGCGTTTCGTGGATGCATCGGCAGTTCCCCTTCGCGTCCGACGAAGTCAGCTGTCTGATCACCAGCACGGCATTCGTTCGCGCCGCGTGGGAGCTGGCGGTGCCGCTGGCCGCCGGTTGCCCGGTGCTGATCGTCGACGCAGAGACCGTGGCCGACCTGCTCGACTTCGCCCGCCTGCTGCACGCACAGGGCGTGACCCGCGTCGTCACCGCGCCGTCGCTGGCGCTGGCGCTGGTCGAGCTGCCCGATGCCGCGCAGTGGCTGGCGGGCCTGCGTCACTGGTTCGTCAGCGGCGAGCCGCTGAAGCCGCAGACCGCAGCGCGGATCCACGCGACACTGCCCTGCGTGGTGCTGTGCAACCTGTACGGTTCCACCGAGACCATGTCCGACGTCAGTTACCACATCGTCGAACGCGGCGTGCAGGCCGATCCGGTCCCGATCGGACGTCCGATCGACAACAGTGCGTTGCTGGTGCTGGACGATCACCTGCGTCCGCTGCCGGCGGGCGTCCCGGGCGAGCTCTGTGTGGCGGGCGCCAACCTGGCGCTGGGCTACCTGGCGCGTCCGCAGCTGACGGCCGAGAAATTCGTCGGTCACCGCTGTGGCGCCGCTTTCGGTGCCGTGCTCTACCTCACCGGCGATCTTGCCAGGGTCTTGCCGGATGGGCGCGTCGAATGCCTGGGCCGGTTGGATTATCAGGTGAAGGTCCGCGGCTTCAGGATCGAGCTCGGCGAGATCGAATCGCGCCTGTTGCGCAGCGGCATGGTGAAGGATGCGGTGGTGCAGTGCAGGGGAAGCGGGGACGACGCGCGCCTGGTGGCCTACGTGGTGCCGGTCGATGACACCGATCCGGAGCTGGTCGCCACGCTGCGAGCCGAGTTGCGCGCATGGTTGCCGGAGTACATGCAGCCGCTTGCCTACGTATGCATGCCGCAGTTTCCGCTGACGGCCAACGGCAAGGTCGATCGCCGTGCGCTTCCCGAACCCGAACGCGATGCGGCGGCGCACGTGCCGCCGTCCACCGCGACCGAGGCGCTGATCGCGGCGATCTGGTCCGAGCTGTTGGGGACATCGCCGATCGGCGGGGACGATGACTTCTTTGCCATCGGCGGCCACTCCCTGCTCGCCACACGCATGGCCAGCGCCATCACCGCCCGGACCGGCAAGGCCGTTCCGGTCCGGGCCGTGTTCCAACTGCCGACGCTTGCCGAACTGGCGCGGCATGTCGATGGGCTCGCCGATGCGGACCACGCGGCGATTGCGGCGGTCTCGCGCGATGGCGGGGTGCCGCTGTCTGCGGCGCAGCGGCGGCTATGGTTCGTCGACCGGCTCGAGGACGGCGGTGCGCACTACAACCTGCCCACGGTGCTGCGGCTGTCGGGCCACCTCGACGTCACCGCCCTGGGCGCCGCGCTCAATGGCCTCGTGCAACGCCACGAGATCCTGCGCACCGTGTATCGCGAGCGCGATGGTCAGGTACTGCAATGGGTCCTCGACGCGCCGCAGGTCGGCATTGCCCAGGTCGACCTGTCCGCCCTCGACCGGCACGCGCAGGACGCTGCCGTCCGCCGGCTGTGTCGTGAAGAAGCCCGCGCGCCATTCGATCTGTCCGCGGACCTGATGCTGCGTTGTACCTTGCTGGCCTTGGGCGACGATGACCACGTACTGCTCTTCACCACCCATCACATCGCCTCGGATGGATGGTCCAAAGGTATCCTGGTCCGTGAGTTCAGTGCGCTGTACGCAGCCGCCGTGGAACACCGGAGCGCAGCGTTGCCGGCACTGCCCATCCAGTACGCCGATTACGCGGCCTGGCAGGCATCGCCGCAGCAGATCGAGGCGGCCGAGCGCGACCTGCGCTACTGGAGGCAGCAACTCGACGGGATACCGCTGGTCCACGCATTGCCGCTGGACCGCGCGCGCCCGATGCGCCAGGACTACCGTGCCGCCAGGGTCACGCGACACCTCGCCGGCGACGTACAGGCCCAGTTGCTGAGCATCGCCCAGGCACAGCATGCGACGCTCTTCATGCTGCTGCATGCCGCCTTCGCAGTCCTCGTGAGTCGCTGGAGCGGGGACGCCGATGTGGTGGTGGGGACGCCCATCGCCGGACGCGTGCGCAGCGAAGTGGAACCGTTGATCGGATTCTTCGTCAACAGCCTGGTGTTGCGCACCGACCTGTCCGATGCGCCGAGTTTCGACACGCTGCTGGAGCGCAGCCGCGAGACGGTCGTGGAGGCGTTCGCGCATCAGCAGACGTCCTTCGACGCCCTGGTCGAGACCTTGCAACCCGAGCGCCATCCCAGCCATGCGCCGCTTTACCAACTGGTGATCGCGCTGCAGAACCACGCGCAATCGACGCTCGCGCTGCCCGGCGTCGAGGCCCGGGCGTTCGGTGCCATGGAGCCCAGCATCGACGTCGACGTGCATCTGAATGTCACCGAGAGTCCGGACGGCTTGCATTTCCGTTGGACCTACGCCTCCAGTCTGTTCGACGCCAGCACCATCGAGCGCCTGGCCGACAGCTTTCTGGTGCTGCTGTCGGCGGTGGCGCGCGACCCGCAGGTGCCGGTGCTGTCGCTGCCGCTGCTGCCCGAGGACGAGGCGCGGACGCTGGCGCAGTGGTCGGCGCCGCGGCCGGCACCGCTGCCGGCGCTGTGCGCGCACGAACTGGTGGAAGCCCATGCGCGGGCCCGGCCCAAGGCGCTGGCGGTGGCCTTCGGCGAAGATCACCTGGACTACGGCACGCTCAACGCGGCGGCCAACCGGGTGGCGCACTACCTGCGCGCGCAGGGCGTAGGCCCGGATCAGCTGGTGGGCCTGTGCGTGGAGCGCTCGCTGGACCTGGCGATCGGCGTACTCGGCATCCTCAAGGCCGGTGCCGGCTACCTGCCGCTGGACCCGACCTATCCGCACGAGCGGCTGCAGGCGATGCTGGGCGAGGCGGGCGTGGCGCACGTGCTGTCGCAGCAGGCAGTGCTGGAAGCGCTGCCGTTCCTGGCCGAGTACACCGTGCTGCCGCTGGATGCGCCGCTGCGAGCGCTGCTGCTGTCCGGCCAGCCGGACAGCGATCTGCCGGTGGCGGAGGTGGGGGTGACGCCGGATCGGCTGGCCTATGCGATCTTCACCTCCGGCTCGACCGGTACGCCCAAGGGCGTGCTGCTGGAACATCGCGGCCTGATCAACCTGGCCGCATACCAACAGCAGGCGCTGGGGCTGACGGCGCGCAGCCGGGTGCTGGGCTTCGCGTCGGCTTCGTTCGACGGGGCGGTGTTCGAATGGCTGATGGCCTTGGCCAGCGGTGCGAGCCTGCACCTGTGTCACGAGGACGAGCGCCGCTCGGTGGAGCTGCTGGCGGAGCGGCTGACGGCGTCGCGGATCACGCATGCGGCGATCCCGCCGGCGTTGCTGCAGCAGCTGCCGCTGGCGCGCGACTATGCGCTGGAACTGCTGATCGTGGCCGGCGAGCGCTGCGACGACGCGCTGGCGTGGGCATGGTCGCGGCGGTGCCGGGTGGTGAACTCGTATGGTCCGACCGAGGCGACGGTGGCGGCCACGCACGCGCAGGTGGTGGATGGCGAGGCGATGACGCTGGGCCGGGCGCTGCCGAACGTGGCGCTGCGGGTGCTCAATGCGGCGGGCCAGCAGCAGCCGATCGGGGTGAGCGGGGAACTGTACCTGGGCGGGGCAGGGCTGGCGCGTGGCTATCTGGGAGCGCCTGGGCTGACCGCGGAGCGGTTCGTGACGCTGCCGGGGCAGGCGATGCGGCTGTACCGCACCGGGGATCTGGTGCGGTGGCGGGCCGATGGCCAGTTGCAGTTCCTCGGCCGCGCCGACGACCAGGTCAAGGTCCGCGGCTTCCGCATCGAGCCTGGCGAGATCGCCTCGCGTCTGCGTCAGCACGATGCAGTGGCCGAAGCGGCGGTGGTGGTGCGCGAGGAGGGCGGCGAAGCGCGGCTCGTGGCCTATGTGGTACGCGCGGCCGGCCTGGATGCGGCGATGCTGCGCAGTCATCTACGTGCGGGCCTGCCGGACTACATGGTGCCCGCGGCCTTCGTCTTCCTCGACGCGCTGCCGCTGAACCGCAACGGCAAGGTGGACCGAGCGCGCTTGCCCGCTCCAGACTATCTGGCAGAGCAACAGCACGTCGCGCCCGAGGGCGACACCCAGCGTCGCGTGGCCGCGATCTGGCAACGGGTGCTGAAGCAGGAGACCATCAGCGCCACCGCCAACTTCTTCGAGATCGGTGGCCATTCGCTGCTGGCGACGCAGGTGGTCAGCCACGTCGCCGAGGCCTTCGGGCGCGAGGTTCCGATCCGCGCGGTGTTCGAGCGGCCCACCATCGTGGAGTTCGCCCGTCACCTGGACGCTGCCCAGGTCGGCCGGCAGATGCACGTGGTGCCGGTGCCGCGCGATCGCGTGCTGCCGCTGTCGTTTTCGCAGCAGCGGCTTTGGTTCATCGACCAGCTGGAAGGCGGCAGCGCGCAGTACAACATGCGTTTCGGCGTCCTGCTGCGCGGCGGACTGGACATGGCCGCGCTGCAATACGCGCTGGATACGCTGGTCGCGCGACACGAAGCGTTGCGCACCACGTTCGCCACCGAGCAGGGCGTGGCGGCGCAGATGGTGCAGCCGCCGCGCTCGCCGATCATCGAGGTGCACGATCTCGTCGGACTGCCGGCAACGGCACAACGGGAGCGGCTGGATGCGATCGTGCGTGCCGATGCGAGCCGGGCCTTCGACCTGTCGGCCGACCTGATGCTGCGTTGCACGGTGGTGGCACTGGATGCGGACGAACACGCCTTGCTGTTCGCGACCCACCACATTGCGTCCGATGGCTGGTCGATGAATGTGCTGGGCAAGGAATTCGCCCAGCTGTACCGCGCATTCCGCGACGGCGTGGCCCCCGAGCTGCCTGTGCTGTCGCTGCAGTATGCCGACTACGCGTGCTGGCAACGCGCCGAAGCACAGGCGCCCGTGCTGCAGGCCCAACTGCGCTACTGGCAGCACGCACTGGCCGATCTGCCAGCTGTCCACGCCTTGCCGCTGGACCGGCCGCGGCCGGCGCGGCAGCGTTTCGACGGGGGCGTGCTTCCGCGGCAGGTCGGCGCAGCGATCGTGCAGCCGCTCAAGCGGCTGGCGCTGCAGCACGAAGCCAGTCTGTTCATGGCCTTGCATGCCGCGCTGGCGGTGGTGATCGGGCGCTGGAGCAACGAAACCGATGTCGTCATCGGCAGTCCGGTGGCCGGGCGCACCCAGCGGCAGTTGGAGCCGCTGATCGGATTCTTCGTCAATACGCTCGTGTTGCGATCGGATCTCTCCGGCGATCCGAGTTTCGTCGAGATGCTGCGCCGCAGCCGCGCCAGGGCGCTGGACGCTTTCGCCAACCAGGACCTGCCGTTCGAGATGCTGGTCGAGGCATTGCGTCCCGAACGTACCCTCAGCCATACGCCGCTGTACCAGATCAGTTTCACGTTCCACAACCACGAACAGCAGGAGCTGGTGCTGCCGGGCCTGGACATCGAGCGCCTGCAGGCCGGGACGCAGCTGGCACGGTACGACATCGAAGTGCACATGACCGAATCCGACGCCGGCTTGCATCTGCGCTGGGTCTACGCCACGCACCTGTTCGACCGCGCCACGATCGCGCGCATGGCCGACAGTTTCGAGCTGTTGCTGGCCGGTGCGGTGCACGACCCGGAAGCGCCGGTACACGCCTTGCCGATCGTGTCGGCCGAGGTGGCTGCGCAGCGGATGCAGGCCCCCAGCGCAGTGTCGCTGCACGAAGTGCTGGCGCACCGGCTGTTCGAAGCGTGGGCGCAGCGAACGCCCGATGCCGTGGCGCTGGTCTACGAAGGCGAGCAGCTCAGCTATGCGCAGCTCAATGCCGAAGCCAACAGGGTGGCGCACCTGTTGCGCGAGCGCGGCGTGCGCGCGGATCGGCTGGTCGGCTTGTGCATGGAGCGGTCGCTGGACATGATCGTCGGCCTGATGGGCATCCTCAAGGCCGGGGGCGCCTATCTTCCGCTGGATCCGAGCTACCCGGAGGCACGGCTGCGCAGGATGCTGCAGGACTCGGCGGTCGACCTGGTGCTGACCCAGAGCGCGGTCCTGGAATCCCTGCCGATGCTGGGCGAGGTCGCCGTGTTGCCGCTCGATCCGGAGTTCCGCTCGATGTTGCTGGCCGGACAGCCGGACACGGATCCGGCACCGGACGCGGTGGGGCTGAGCGAGGCGTCGTTGGCCTACGTGATCTATACCTCCGGGTCCACAGGCGAACCGAAGGGCGTGATGCTCGAACACCGCGGCCTGGCCAACCTCGCCATGGCGCAGCAGCAACGCTTCGCAATCACGCCCGATTGCCGCGTGCTGCAGTTCTCTTCGCTCAACTTCGATGCCTCCACCTGGGACTGGCTGCTGGCATTGGCGCACGGCGCGACGCTATGGGTCTGTCCCCAGGAAGTACGCCTTTCCGCCGATGCACTTTCGGACTATCTGGTCGCCGCGCAGATCACCCATGCCTTGATACCGCCGGCGATGCTGGCGCACGTGGACAGCGAGCGCGACTACGCCTTGCGGGTGCTGACGGTCGGCGGTGAGGCCTGCGACGACGCCCTGGCCTGGCGATGGGCGCGCAAGTGCAGGGTGATCAACGCCTATGGCCCCTCCGAGAACACGGTGGTTGCGACCAGCGGCGAGGTGACGGCCGGCGTGCCGGTGACATTGGGACTGCCACTGCCCAATTGCTCCGCCTACGTGACGAATGCGCACGGTAGCCTGGCCCCTACCGGCGTGGCCGGCGAGTTGCGCCTCGGTGGCGTCGGATTGGCCCGTGGCTATCTGCACGCGCCCGACCTGACCGCGCAGCGCTTCGTCGTGGAGGCTGGTGCGGGGCCGCACCCGCAGCGCCTGTATCGGACGGGAGACCTGGTGCGATGGCTGGCCAACGGTGAACTGGAATTCCTCGGTCGCACCGACGAGCAGGTCAAGTTGCGCGGCTTCCGGATCGAACTGGGCGAGATCGAGGCGGCGCTCTCGGCCGAAACGCCCGTTTCCCGAGCCGTGGTGGTCTTGCGCGCTGCAGCCGATGGCGGCGACAAACGGTTGGTCGCCTACGTGGTTCCGGCACAGGAGGCGGACCTGATGGATCCAGGCGCGCTGTCCACCGCCTTGCGCAGTGCGCTCAGGCAACGCCTGCCCGACTACATGGTGCCGTCGGCGTTCGTGGTGTTGCAGTCGCTGCCGATCTCGCCCAGCGGCAAGCTGGATCGGGCGGCACTGCCGCCGCCGGAGGCCTTCGTCGGTGCCGAGTACATCGCGCCGGCGACACCGACCGAGATCGCCCTGTGCGGCCTGTGGGCCGAGTTGCTGGAGTTGGACGCCACGGCCATCAGCGCCAGCGCAGGCTTCTTCGATCTCGGCGGGCATTCCATCCTCGCCATCCGGCTGGTCGCGCGTGTGGCGGCGCGCTTCGCGGTGTCGCTGAATGTACGCGACCTGTTCCAGTATCCGTCCTTGTCCGAACTGGCGCGCTACATCGACGACGGTGCCGTGCGGCCTGCCGACACGGTAATGGCGCGCTCGCAACTGCATGTCGGTTCGGACATGCCGACCTTGTACTGGATTCCGGCAGCGGGCATGACCGCCGCGTCGTACCAGGGTCTTGCGGGTGCATTGCGCGGGCGGCTGGCGATGCGCGTGCTGGATCCCGTGCAGGAGGACGCGGCGATCCCGTCGACGATGGCGCAGACCGTTGCCCATCATCTGCAGGCGCTGCGTGCGCTCGCGCCAAATGGCCCGTATCTGCTGGCAGGTCACTCGTTCGGCGGTGCGGTGGCGTTCGAGATGGCGTGCGTGTTGGAACGCAGCGGGGAGCCGGTGCACCTGTTGTTGGTCGACAGCGGCATCCATCTGCCGTCCAAGCAGCGGGCGCGGTTCGACGCGGCGGATCCACTGCAGGCATCGGCGTCGACGGAGGGGGTGAGGGGGCCATCGCCACGCAGCCATGCGCAGGTACTGGCGACTGATGCCGGGGAGGGCACGGTGTGCGGTGATGCGCAAGCCGTTGACACCGACGTCGACCGGGACGCGCTGGAGGCTGCCGCGGCATTGTTCCGCACGCAACTGGCGTTCTATCGCACTTATCAGCCGCAGGGGATGTACCACGGGCCGGTCACGGCATTGCTCGCACGCGAGGGGCAGATCGTCGGGATCGGCGAGCAGGCATTGCGCCGTCATTACGGGCGCTGCGTCTCCGCGAACGTGGAACTGCGCGAGGTCGCAGGCGGCCATCTGTCGATGCTGTCGGCATCGCATGTGCACGAACTGGCCGAGCGCCTGCTGGCCTGTGCGCAGGCATTCGCGCCGGCGCAGTCGACGTGAGCGCAGCCGTGACTTTCTGCCATTCCCACGTGCCGATGTGCGGTTATGATCCGGTGACGAACACGGATCGTCGCATGGACATGCGGCATCGCGCTCGCGCGTGGGCTTCTCCGGGTCGCCTCGATGGATGGACATTCAGCATGATGGATCGTAAGCATGGATATCGCTAGGAAAGTCGGTAAGAAGCGCTTTTCGAAGCGTTATCTCTGGGGCGGCGCAGCGGCGGTGCTGATCATCGCCGCGGTCATGATCCGGGATGGATTTGGCAGTGCGTCGTATGTCGTAGACAGCGACGACGTGATCATCGGACAAGTCCAGCGTGGCGATTTCGCCGTGCAGGTGCGCGGCATCGGCGTGCTCATGCCCAAGGACCCGCAATTGCTGGCGGTCAATGTCGACGGTCTGGTGCAGAGCATCGAGGTGGAAGCCGGTACCTCGGTCAAGAAGGGCGACGTGATCGCGCAGCTGTCCAATCCACGGCTGAACGAGCAGTTGGAGGAAGCGCGCTGGGAGCTGGAGGCGCAGGTCAAGGAGAATCGTGCCGCGCAGTCGGCGCTGCGTTCGCAGCTGTCCGACCTGCGTGCCGATGCGAAGGATGCCGAGCTCGATTATCTCAGCACCAAGGTCAAGTACGACGCCGAGCAGAAGCTCGTGGACAAGGGCATCGTTTCGAAGATCACGGTGGAACAGTCGCGGTTGACGGTGGAACAGCATCGGCAACGCATGGCCTCGCAACGCGAGCGCATGGCCAGCATGCAGGACAATCTCGCGGCCACCATCGCCGCCAACGAAGCCCGCAGCCTCAAGCTGGAAAAGTCCAAGAACATCATCCAGCAGCAGATCGAGGATCTGACCATCCGCGCCGGCATTGATGGTGTGGTCCAGACGATGAAGCTGGAACTCGGACAACGCGTCACCGCGGGCACCGAAGCCGGTCGGGTCACCCCGCCCGACAGCCTGATCGCCATGCTCGACGTGCAGGATTTCCAGGTCAAGGACATTGCCCTGCACCAGGCGGTGACCGTGGATACGCGCACCAGCAAGATCCCGGGCCGGGTGGTACGCATCGACCCGGCGGTGACCAACGGCGTGGTCAAGGTCGAGGTGGAGCTGACCGGCAAGATGCCGCCGGAGGCCAGGCCCGATCTCAGTGTCGAGGGGGTGATCGATATCGAGAAGAAGCGCGATGTGCTTTACGTGGAACGGCCTGCGTTCGCGCGTAGTCAGAGTCGCGCGGCGCTGTATGTGCTGAACGGGCGCGAGGCGACCCGCCGCGATGTCCAGTTCGGGCGTGCATCGACGCGCTACATCGAGGTCGCCAGCGGGCTGCGGCAAGGCGACCGGGTCATCGTCTCGGACCCTTCCGCCTGGGAAGGGCATGACACCATTCTGGTGAAATAGCATGGATGCGCCTCCGCAAGGCACTGCACCACCGCTCATCCGCCTGCACGGACTGCGCAAGTCGTTCTTCACCGAAGAGGTGGAGACGCGGGCGTTGGACGACATCGACCTGGTCATCGCCAAGGGCGAGTATGTGTCGCTGTCCGGCCCCTCCGGCTGCGGCAAGTCCACCTTGCTGTCGCTGCTCGGACTGCTGGATACGCCGACGGCAGGTCACTATCTGCTTGGCGAGCACGACGTCTCCACCATCGGCCGCGACGAGCGCGCGCGGATCCGCAACCGCGAGATCGGGTTCGTGTTCCAGTCCTTCAATCTCATCAGCGACATGACCATTGAGGAGAACGTGGCGCTGCCGCTGTCGTACCGGCGCGACCTGAGTGCCGGGCAGATGGCCGAGATGGTCGAGCAGGCCTTGCATCGCGTGGATATGTCGCACCGGGCGCGACACTTTCCCCCGCAGCTGTCCGGCGGCCAGCAGCAGCGGGTCGCGGTGGCGCGCGCGGTCGTGGCCCGGCCGCCGCTGATCCTGGCCGACGAGCCCACCGGCAATCTCGATTCCAAGAACGCGCAGGTGGTGACCGCGCTGCTGGAAAGCCTGCATGCGGAAGGGTCGACCATCTGCATGGTGACCCACAATCCCGATTCCGCGGCGCGGGCCCAGCGTCAGATCGACCTGTTCGACGGACGCATCGTCGCCGACAGCGCGGCGCAGCCGGTCAACCGATGAAGCCGACAGCGCCCCTGCTCGCGGACATCCGCTATGCGCTGCGGCTGCTGGCGAAGACGCCGCGCTTCACCTTGTTGACCATCGCGGTGCTGGCTGGCGGTCTGGCCATCAGCATCTATACCTACTCCGTCCTGAACACGATGATCTACAAGGACTTGCCGATCCCGGGCGGTGGAAACGTGCTGCGGGTGCAGGGCAAGAAGGACGGGCGCAACGTCTCCATCGATGCCTTCGAACTCGCTCACCTGCGGCATGCGCGCAGCATCCGCGAGATCGCCGCTTACCAGACCGGACGCTCGGTCATCACCGAGTTCGATGCCACCCGCAGCGTCAAGTCCACGGAAGCCGAGTGGAGCATCTTTTCCTTTGCGCGCACGCGTCCATTGATGGGGCGTGGCTTCCTGCCGGAAGACAGTGTCGTTGGCGCCGAGCCGGTCGCGGTGATCAGCTACCGGCTATGGAAGGCCTTGTATTCGGGCGACCCGGCGATCGTGGACAAGGTGGTGCAGATCAACGGCAAATACACCCGCATCGTCGGCGTCATGCCCAACGGCTTCATGTTCCCGATCAGCGCCGAACTGTGGACCCCCCTGACCGAGCGTCAGCTCAACCCGGCGACCTACGGCACGGCCGCGTACAGCGCATACGGCCGGCTTGCCGCGGGCGCGACCCAGGATCAGGCCAGCGCCGAACTGAGTGCCATGTTGCGCCAGGTCTATGTCGATTACCCGCGCCGCGAGGGCGACGAAAGCCTGCTCGACGGCATGGTGGTCAACACCTTCCAGAAGGCGCAGACCGGCCCGGAAAGCGCTTTCATCTTCGCCATCCTCAATGTCGTCTCGATCTTCATCCTGCTGCTGGCGTGCGTGAACGTCGGCAACATGCTGCTGGCCAGGACCAACGAACGCATCAAGGAAATCGCCATTCGCATTTCTCTGGGCGCACCGCGGCGGCGGCTGGTCCTGCAGATGATGATGGAGAGCACCATCATCTGCCTGGTCGGCGGCATGCTCGCCCTGGGGCTCGCCGGGCTGGCACTGCGCGCGACCAACCGCTTCCTGGCGTCCACGTTCGAGGGCGATCTGGCGTTCTGGTGGAACTGGGGGCTGGACAGCGGTGCGGTGCTGTCGGCCGTCGCATTCGTCGCCATCGCGATCGTGCTGGTGTCCGTGCTGCCCACCTGGAGCGCAACCAACATCAGTTCCAGCGCCTTGCTGCGCGACGGCACCCGCGGCGCACAGGGCCGGACCACCGGCCGCATTTCCAGGGCGCTGGTCGTCGTGGAGATCGTGCTGATCTCCGTGGTGCTGATCATCGGCAGCATGATGGCGATGGTCGCCTATCGTGCCGCCCGCGTGGATTTCGGTATCGATACGCGCAATCTGCTGACCATGCCGGTCACGCTGACCGGCGAGGCCTACAGCACGCCACAGAAGCAGTTGCAGTTCTATGAGCGCCTGCTCGCGGAACTGCGGCATAGCCAGAGCCTGGAAGCGGCCGGGATCCTGCAGGAGCTTGGCGAGGTCCGCTTCGGGCTGGATGGCGTCGAATACCAGCGCGACCGCGACTATCCGGCCGGGACGCTGGTGGTGGTGTCGGCGCTGCCGCAGCCGTTGGGCGTGCGGCTGCTGGAGGGGCGCTACTTCGATTCGCGCGACAGCGCCACCGGCCTGAAGACGGTGGTGGTCAGCGAGAGCGTCGCCAAGACCCATTGGCCCGTACAGGGTGCGCTGGGTCAGCGCATGCGGATCTTGCAGGACGGGCTGCCGGCCGAGACGCGTACCGTGATCGGCGTGGTCACCGATGCGCGCCGCGGCGACCTCCTCAAGACCAGTGCCAAGAGCTTTTCCTCGCTGTATGTGCCGTTGCCCCAGGCCGTGCTGCCCAACGCCACGGTGGTGGTCAAGCACACCGGCAACGTCGAGAATGCCAGAAGCACCATCTACCGTACCGTGGCCGGCATCGATCCCTACCTGACGCCGAGCCGGATCACCAGCTACGAAGAAGTGCAGCAGCGGCTCACGCTGATGGCAACGACCATGACCGATCTGTTCGTGCGCTGCGGCATCTTCGCCATGCTGCTGGCGATGACCGGCATCTACGGTCTGAGCAGCAATGCGGTCATTCAGCGTACCCATGAGGTCGGGCTCAGGCGCGCCATCGGCGCCCGCGACCGCGACATCATCGCGCTGTTCCTGAAACAGGGTGTGCGCCAGTTGAGCGTGGGTCTTGGCATCAGCATCCTGCTGTCGGCGGCGATTCTGTTCGCCGTCTCGCGCTTCGTCGGCGTGGGGGCGCCGGTGCTGATCTTGATGGGGCTGGCGGTCATGATCGGGATTTCCGCGCTGGTACTGGGGGCGATCTTCATCGCCACACGGCGCGCGGTCCTGCATGAGCCGTCGGTGGCGCTGCGCTACGAGTGATCGCCGGGCGGCGGTCGCGGCATTGATGCACGGAATGGTGCCGGCGGGGTCCGGCTTAGGAGACGATGGATGACGACGCTGGCTGACGTGGGGTGCGAGGATCTGCAGGAGGTGCAAGGCACGCGCCTGCTGTTGGAGGTGGACAGCGAGGGCGTGCGCGCCACCGAATGGGCAGAGGAAAATCGCGAGCAGGTGCAGCGGCTTCTGCGCGATAACGGCGCCTTGCTCATTCGTGGATTGAAGTTCGTCGGCAGTCACCAGTTCGGCAACGTCCTGTCCACACTGTTCGGCGACGAGTTGATCCACTATGCCTACCGCTCGACGCCACGCACGGAGCTGCGCGGAAATGTCTATACCGCGACCGAGTATCACCCCGATCAGGTCATTCCGCAGCACAACGAGAATTCCTATTCCAATCGCTGGGCGATGCGCATCGGCTTCATGTGCACGATTCCCGCGCCGGTCGGTGGCGCCACTCCGATCTGCGACAGTCGCAAGGTCTACCGTGACATCCCCGATGCCATCCGGGCCCGGTTCGAACGCGACGGCGTCATGTATGTGCGCAACTACTCGGAGATCGACATTCCCTGGACCGAGGTGTTCCAGACCGATCAGCGTGCAGATGTGGAAGAATTCTGCCGCCTGAACCAGATCGAATTCGCCTGGGGCGAGGGCGATCGGCTGCGAACTCGCCAGGTCAACCAGGCGTCAGCGGTGCACCCGGGCCGCGACGAGGTGGTGTGGTTCAATCAGGCGCATCTGTTCCATGTCACCAACCTGCTCCCCGAGATCCGCGACGCCCTGCTGGCGGCCATGGACGAACAGGAACTGCCCAGAAACACCTACTACGGCGACGGCGCGCCAATCGCGCCGCGCGATCTGGATGCCATTCGCACGGTCTACGACCGGCATACGCTGCGTTTCGAGTGGCAGCGCAACGACTTGATGCTGCTGGACAACATGCTCTATTCGCATGGACGCGATCCCTACAGCGGCAACCGCCAGGTGCTGGTGGGAATGTCCACACCCCATGCCGCGGACCTCGCGCAGGCGGCAGGGGGGCTGGCGTGAGCCGCTCCTGGTTCGTGCGCTTCCCGGGTGTCTCGACACCTGCGCACCGCTTGTTCTGCTTTCCCTACGCCGGTGGCAACGCGCATCTGTTCCGGACCTGGCCGACACGCCTGCCGGCATCGGTGGAGGTGATCGGAATCCAGGCGCCGGGCAAGGGGCCACGCCTGATCGAGACGCCGCATGCGTCCATGCGGGCGCTGCTCGACGACCTGGTCGGGGCGATCCGGCCGTTGCTGGAGGAAGGAGAGTTCAGTTTTTTCGGGCACAGCAACGGCGCCATGATTGCGTTCGAACTGGCATGCCAGCTGTACACGCTCGGTCTGCCGCTACCGCAACGGCTGTTGCTGTCTGCCAACCCCGCACCCTGGCGGCGCACGCTGGCCCGCCCCTACAGCAGCATGTCCTCGGCCGACTTCAAGCAGATGTTGCGTGAACTCGATGGCACGCCTCCCGAACTGCTCGACGACGAGGAGCTGTTCGAACTGGTATTGCCGGGACTGCGCGCCGACTTCGCGTTGATCGAGACCTATCAGAAGAGCTTGAAGCCGGTGTTGCCGGTGCCGGCGACGGTGTTCTACGGCACCCGCGACGCCATCGACGAAGACCACGTCTATGCCTGGCAGGAGCGGTTCGCCGCGCCGGTGGATTTCAGGGAGGTCGATGGCGGTCATTTCTTCATCCATACCCACGAAGACGAACTGCTCGGGCATGTCGCGGCGATGTTCCGTGGTCGCGGCGCCGGGGCGAGCCAGCGCAGCGTCGCCTAGGCGCGATGCAGGGACAATTACAGATCAGACTCGTTTGGCGCGATAACCGTCGCGTCGCCACATCAAGGAGAGGTGCAACATGAGCGCGCAGACGCTGCTGTATTTGCGGGAAGACGCCTATTTCGAACCGCTGGTCAACCAGTGGTATGCCTGGCCCTACCTGTTGCCGCCGGTGACCGGGGCACGGCACATGGTCAATACGCATCGCCGGATCATGAGCTCCTTCGTCAAGAACTATAAGCTGCACATCATGGCGGTGAACCAGCCCGGCATGGCAGGAGCGGAGTTCCTGGACTGCAGCGAGGACCAGGTCGCCGATATCAAGGCGCTGGTCGACCACATCGACGAACAGCATGCCGATCTGGTCGAATTGTCCGACGCGGTGCGGCAACTGGACGAGCTATTGCGCACCCACACGTCGGGGGAGTCGATCGAATACCTGTACGAAAAGGTGCCCGAGCCGCTGCGCGGCTACGTCGAGCTGTTCATGGACCTTGAGCATCATCCGTCGTATCGCCTGCTGGAGAGCCTGCTGTACCGCAGCCCGTACTACAAGCGTTCGCTGCAGAGCGTGTCGTTCGGCATTCTCAACGAGGAGGGCCAGCGGCCGTTCGTCCTGAGCACGCCGCGCCTGCCAGATGCGCGCAACCTGCAACTGCGCATCGACTACAACGATCCGCTGCTGGATACCTTGTTCCGCACACGCACCCAGCCGATCACCGCCGAGGCGCTGGATGCGTTGTTCGCCGGCCGCGAAACCGCGGGTGGGTTGTCCTATCGCGATCTGTTCACCGAAACGGCGCCGTCGCAGCGCCACGAGCCGGTGGGAGCGGGCGTGCGCCTGGATTATCTGGGGCATGCGGGCTTCATGCTGCAGACGGCAGACGTCACGATCCTGGTGGACCCGGTCATTGCCTCGCGCGGCGCCAGCTTCTCGGATCAGGTGGTCAGCTTCAGCCAACTGCCGGATCATATCGATTACGTCTGCATCACCCACAATCACCAGGACCATGCCAACCTGGAGTCCCTGCTGCAGTTGCGACACAAGATCGGCAAGGTCCTGGTGCCGAAGAACAACGGTGGGACGCTGTCCGATCCGTCGTTGCGCCTGCTGCTCAAGCAGTTCGGCTTCGACGTCATCGAGATGGACGACATGGACGAGATCATGGTGCCTGGCGGGAGGATTGTCAGCGTCCCCTTCCTGGGCGAGCACGGCGATCTCAACGTGCGATCCAAGACCGCATGGTTCTACGACCTGTTGGGGAAGAAGATCTTCATGGGCGCGGACTCGTCCAATCTGGACCCGCGGATGTACCGCCATATCGGCGATTGCCTGGGCGAACTGGATGTGATGGCGATCGGCATGGAATGCGTCGGCGCACCCTATACCTGGCTCTACGGCGCCCTGCATACCAAGCTGGTCAGCAAGAAGGTCAAGGAGTCGCGGCGCCTGAACGGATCCAACTTCGAACAGGCCTACAACATTGCGCAGATCTTCAATCCTTCCCAGATCTACCTGTATGCCCTGGGCATGGAGCCCTGGTACAAGTATTTCATGGGGTTGGACTACGACGAGACCTCCGAGCAGATGATCCAGACCGGCAAGATGTTGGAGGTCTGCGAGGGCAATGCCATTCCAGCCGAACGCCTCTACGGCAAGAAACGCCTGGAACTGGCTTGACGGACAAGGCTCCTGCACGAAGCGGGAGCCGCTTTTCGCGGCATTCGAGCCGATCCGCCTAGGGCAATCCGCTCAGCGCACCCCGTGCATCATCCGCCGCAGCAGCGGCGCGGCGAGGAAGGCCAGCACCGCACAGCCCACGCCGATCCACAGCAGCAGCCAGAACAGGTGCGCGTACTTGGCCGCGGCGTCGGCGATGTTGAGGGTCTGGCCATCCGGCACCTCGATCGCGGCCAGCTTGCCGAACAGCGCCGCCAGCGCCTCGGAGAACGCCGTGGCCAGGAACCAGGTGCCCATCATCAGGCTGACCACGCGCGGCACCGCGAGTTGGGTCACCGCCGACAGGCCGACCGGCGACAGGCACATTTCGCCGGCCTCCAGCACGAAGTAGGCCAGCACCAACCACCACACGCTGGCCATCTGTCCGGTGGCGCCGACCTGTTGCGCGGCCAGCGCCAGCGGCACGAAGGACAGCCCGGCCAGCAGCAATCCGAGCGCGGACTTGGTCGGCTTGGACGGCTCGCGTCCGCGTTGCGCCAGCCATGCCCACAGCGCGGCGAACAGCGGCGCCAGCAGCACCAGGAACAGCGCGCCCAGGTAGGTCAGCGAGCCGGCGGTCTGCGGCAGCACCAGGCAGTCGCGGATCAGGAACAGCAGCATCAGCGCGCTGACCGCGACGAACAGCCGCCGCGGCGCCGACGAGGCGGGGCGGCGGTCGGACAGCGAGGCCGCCAGCACGAAGCCCAGCGGCGCCAGCAGCAGCGAGGCGATCGACCAGGGCAGGGGCGTACCGCCGCGGATCACCAGCGACGGCACGATGTCCTTGGTCATCAGCCGGTCGGTGAAGGTGACCCAGGAGCCGTAGGTCTGCTCGTACAGGGTGAAGTACACCAGCGCCATCGCGATCAGCACCATCAGCGCGATCATCTGCTGGCGCTGCACCGGCGTGCACTGGGTGCCGGTGAACCAGGCGAACCACAGCAGCACCGCGCCGAGCACCAGCAGCATCAGCAGCAGGGCCAGGGAGATTTCCCCGCCCAGGCTGAAGGCGCCGTTGGCCGCGGCCCACATCAACGCGGCCACCGGCAGCACGCCCAGCACGGCGCACAGGTAGATCGCCCATTCGCGCGGCACGCCGAGCACGCGCTCGCGCAGCAGCGCCGGCTGCGCCGGTTCGGCGTGGCCGTGCAGGTATTTCTGGCCCCACAGGAACATGCCCAGGCCGAGCAGCATGCCGATGCCGGCCGCGCCGAAGCCGTAGCGCCAGCCGTAGGCCTCGCCCAGGAAGCCGCAGACCAGCGAGGCGAACAGCGCGCCGAGGTTGATGCCAGCGTAGAACAGCGAGAAGCCGGCGTCGCGGCGCGGGTCGTCGGCCGGATACAGCTTGCCGACGATGGTCGAGATGTTGGGCTTGAGGAAGCCCACGCCCATGATGATCAGTGCCAGCGACAGGTAGGTCACGCCCAGGGATGCGGTGTCGCGGACCACTTCGCCGTTGACCCGGGTGGCGGCGTGACCCTCGAAGGCCATGCCGATGTGGCCGAGCACCAGCAGCAGGCCGCCGAACACCACCGCCTTGCGCATGCCGAGCCAGCGGTCGGCGAGCAGTCCGCCGAGTACCGGCACGCAGTACACCAGGCCGCCGTAGGCGCCGAGCAGGTCGAGCCCGGCGTCGTCGCCGAACAGGTGGTACTTGGTCAGGTAAAGCAGCAGCAGCGCCTTCATGCCGTAGAAGGAGAAGCGCTCCCACATCTCGGTGAAGAAGCAGACGTAGACGCCCTTGGGATGGCCGAGGAAATCGTCGCGCGCGTCGCGCAGCGGCAGGGAGGACACGGACACGGCGACTCTCGGCGCAGGAAGGCAGCGGCGGAGTATAGGCGCGCGGACGCCCGCTCGAATGGCGGCGCGCGGCATGGGTGGTTCGGCGGCGGTCGTACCCTCACCCCAACCCCTCTCCCGGTGGGAGAGGGGCTAACGCCGTTCCTTCTCCCCTCGGGAGAAGGTGCCCCGCAGGGGCGCATGAGGGTCGGGCTGCGCCTGCATGGCTGGGGCGCGCTGCATGCGCCTCACCCTCACCCCAACCCCTCTCCCGGTGGGAGAGGGGCTAACGCCGCTCCTTCTCCCGTCGGGACCACGGCCCCCTTCTCGGGGGGAAGGTGCCCCGAAGGGGCGGATGAGGGTCGGGCAGCGCCTGCATGGTTGGGGTTTGCTGAGTGCCGCCGTACCCTCACCCCAACCCCTCTCCCGATGGGAGAGGGGCTACTGCTGTTCCTTCTCCCCTTGGGAGAAGGTGCCCCGAAGGGGCGGATGAGGGTTGGGCAGCGCCTGCATGGCTGGGGCGCGCTGCGTGCCGCCGTACCCTCACCCCAACCCCTCTCCCGACGGGAGAGGGGCTATTAGCTGCCTCAGCCTCTGCAAATCCCAAATTCCCAATCCCCGCCCCCAGGCATGTGCCACAAGCTGGGCACCGCGATGCTGGACTTGCCCGGCCCCAGACGCTAGCGTGCAAAGCGTTTTTGTCGTTTCAGGGGTAACCATGAACAACGCTGCCGCGCCGCGCCAGCTCACGTTCCGTGCCGTGGTGCTGGCGATCGTGCTGGCCGTGGTGCTGTCCGCCGCCAATGCCTACCTCGGTCTGTTCGCCGGCCTGACCATCGCCACCGCGATTCCGGCGGCGGTGGTGTCGATGGGGGTGCTGCGCCTGCTCGGCGGCGGTTCCATCCTCGAGAACAACATCGTGCAGACCGGCGCCTCGGCCGGTTCCTCGATCGCGGCCGGGGTGATCTTCACCATCCCGGCGCTGGTGATCATGGGCTACTGGCCGGAATTCAAGTACTGGTGGGTGCTCGGCATCGCCGGCATGGGCGGCCTGCTCGGGGTGCTGTTCTCGGTGCCGCTGCGGCGCTCGATGATCGTCGAGGATCCGCTGCCGTTCCCGGAGGGCAAGGCCGCCGCGGAAGTGCTCAAGGCCGGCGAGAATCCCGGGCCGGGGCTGAAGATCCTGGGCCTGTCGGCGGCGATCGGCGGGCTGGTCAAGCTCGGCGCGGCCAGCGGCCTGAAGGTGATTCCGGATACCTGGGCGCAGGCCGCGTACATCGGCAGCAGCAAGATGGTCGGCTACGTCGGCACCAATCTGTCGCCGGCGTTGCTGGGCGTGGGCTACATCGTCGGGCTCAACGTCGGCATCGTGGTGCTGTCCGGCTCGATCCTGTCATGGCATCTGGCCATCCCGCTGTACCAGCAGTTCTTCATGGGCTCCGACCCGGCGCTGGCGCAGAGCCTGGTCAATGCGCCGGCGGCCGAAGCGGCGTTCGGCATCTGGGCGGCCAAGGTGCGCTATCTGGGCGTGGGCGCGATGCTGATCGGCGGCGTGTGGACGCTGTTTTCGCTGCGCAAGTCGCTGCTGTCGGGCGTCAAGAGCGGCTTCGCCGCGGCGCGCAAGAGCACCGGCGGCGCCGCGGTGGCCGAGACCGACCGCGACCTGCCGATGAAGTGGATGCTGGTCGCGCTGCTGCTGTGCACGCTGCCGCTGCTGGGCCTGTACCAGGCCATCGTCGGCCAGTGGCACGTCAGCGTGCCGATGACCCTCATCATGATCGTCGCCGGGTTCCTGTTCGTCTCGGTGTCAGGCTACCTGGCCGGCCTGATCGGCTCGTCGAACAACCCGGTCTCCGGCATCACCATCTCCACCATCCTGTTCGCCTCGGCGGTGCTGGTGCTGCTGCTCGGGCGCGATTCGCCGATCGGCGCGGTCGCCGCGATCATGATCGGCGCGGTGGTGTGCTGCGCCGCCGCGGTGGGCGGCGACAACCTGCAGGATCTGAAGGCCGGCTACCTGGTCGGCGCCACGCCGTGGAAGCAGCAGCTGATGCTGGCGATCGGTGCGTTCTCTTGCGCGTTGATCATGGCGCCGGTGCTGAATCTGCTGGCCCAGGCCTATGGCATCGGCGCAGCCACGCCGCAGCATCCCAATGCGCTGGCGGCGCCGCAAGCCACGCTGATGGCGTCGGTGGCCAAGGGCCTGTTCGGCGGCGAGTTGCCGTGGACCATGATCGGCATCGGTGCCGGCGTCGGTGCGGCGATCATCGCGCTGGACGAGTGGCTGAAGAAGACCGGCAAGCGCTTCCGCGTGCCGGTGCTGGCCGCGGCGATCGGCATTTACCTGCCGCTGGAGCTGATGGTGCCGATCTTCCTCGGCGGCCTGCTGACCCACCTGGTCGAGCGCTTCCACAAGATCCGCGCTGATGACGAGGAGGGCCGCGATCGTGTGCACCGCCCGGGCACGCTGTTCGCCGCGGGCCTGATCACCGGTGAGGCGTTGATGGGCATTGCGATCGCGGTGCCGATCGTGGCCTCGGGCCGCGCCGACGTGCTGGCGCTGCCGGACGCGTTCCACCTCAACCAGTGGTACGGGCTGGCGCTGCTGGCCTTCGTCGGCTGGCTGCTGTACCGCACCGGCCGCAAGGGCGAAGCCGCGGCCGCGCCGCGCACGTAACCGGCGCAATCGCCTCCTGCAACGCAACATCCGAAGCCCGGCCCCGCGCCGGGCTTCGCTTTTCCGGCCGGGCCCGCGCGCCGCACGTGCCGATCCCATCAGCTTCTCGCTGGCTGCTCCGCGCCGCGTGGGTCGCAAAGACCGAATCTTGCCCCGGCCGCGTGCGCCTCCCGCGGTCCGCCTCACCACCAAGGCCAGCTTCGGCACCGGCCTGCTGCACTTCGCCGTATCAGTGCCTCGCGGCCACTCCCGATCCATCACGCTCATCCGGTCGCGGTATGGCCACGGTCCGCTTGCTGTCCGAAACCGGGTCAGTGCGGGTCTTCGTAATCACAGCCGAGCCAGCACCTGGCTCTTCCCAATCCCCAATCCCGACTCCCCAATCCCGGCCCCTCCATGACTTCAGTCCTTTGCGCCACGCCCACTACGGCCCCTACCATCGACGTTTTGCCGTGTTCCGGAGACGCCCGATGACCCTGCGCTACGCCTTGCTGCCCCTGGCCCTGCTGACCGCGCTGCCCGCGCTGGCCGCCACCCGCGGTTTCGAAGTTCGCGACATGGTCGCGCTGGACCGGGTGTCCTCGCCGCTGCTGACGCCCGACGGCGGCACGGTGATCTTCGCCAAGCGGCAGATGGACAAGGCGCTGGAGAAGTCCAGCACCAGCCTGTGGCTGCGCGACCTGCGCACCCGCGATGCGGCGCCGCCGAAGCGGCTGACCCCGGAAGGCTGGAACGTCAACTCGCCGGAACTGTCGGCCGACGGCAAGACCGTCTACTTCCTCAGCGCCAAGTCCGGCCGCCAACAGCTGTACGCGCTGCCGCTGGCCGGCGGCGCGCCGCGCCAGCTCACCGATTTCGCGCTGGACGTGGACAGCTACCGCATCGCCCCGCAGGGAGACCGCGTGGCCTTCAGCGCCGGCGTGTTCCAGGACTGCGGCTCGGACCTGGCCTGCACGCAGAAGCGCCTGGACGCCAAGAAGCAGTCCAAGGCCACCGGCGTGGTGTTCGACCAGTTGTTCGTGCGCCACTGGGATACCTGGAACGACGGTCGCCGCAACAGCCTGTTCGTCGCGCCGCTGCCGGCCGGCGCCAAGGCCAAGCCGGTGGCCGGCGCCTCTGCGGTGAGCGTGACCCTGGCCGGCGACATCCCCTCCAAGCCGTTCGGCGGCAGCGAGGACTACACCTGGGCGCCGGACGGGCAGTCGCTGGTCGCCAGCGTGCGCGTGGCCGGCCGCGAGGAACCGTGGTCGACCAACTTCGACCTGTACCGGCTGGACGCCGCCGGCAAAGCCGCGCCGCTCAACCTGACCGCGTCCAACCCGGCCTGGGACGCCGGCCCGGTGTTCTCCGCCGACGGCAAGACGCTGTTCTACCGCGCGATGAAGCGCCCCGGCTTCGAGGCCGACCGCTTCGGCCTGATGGCGATGGACGTGGCCAGCGGCAAGACCCGCGAGATCGCCCCGCAATGGGATCGCTCCGCCGGCGAGATCGTGCTGTCGGCCGACGGCAAGACCGTCTACACCACCGCCGACGACATGGGCCAGCACCCGCTGTTCGCGGTCGACGTGGCCGATGGCAAGGTCCGCACCGTGGCCGCCGACGGCAGCGTTGGCTCACCGGTCCTGGCCGGCACCACCCTGGCCTTCACCCGCAACAGCCTCAAGAGCGGCGACCAGATCATGGTCGCCGATGCCGACGGCCAGCAGCCGCGCGCCATCACCCCCAGCGCCAGCGAGATGCTGCCGGACGTGAAATTCGGCGACTACGAGCAGTTCTCGTTCAAGGGCTGGAGCAACGACACCGTGCACGGCTATGTGGTCAAGCCGTACAACTACCAGGAAGGCAAGACCTATCCGGTGGCGTTCCTGATCCACGGCGGCCCGCAAGGCAGCTTCGGCAACGGCTGGAGCTACCGCTGGAATCCGCAGACCTATGCGGGGCAGGGCTACGCGGTGGTGATGATCGACTTCCACGGTTCCACCGGCTACGGCCAGGCCTTTACCGATGCGATCAGCCAGCACTGGGGCGACCGCCCGCTGGAAGACCTGCAGAAGGGCTGGGACGCGGCGCAGAAGCAGTACGGCTTCCTCAATGGCGACAAGGCCTGCGCGCTCGGCGCCAGCTACGGCGGCTACATGGTCTATTGGATGGCCGGCAACTGGAACAAGCCGTGGAAGTGCCTGGTCGACCACGACGGCGTGTTCGACAACCGCATGATGGGCTATGCCACCGAGGAGCTGTGGTTCAGCGAGTGGGAGAACGGCGGCACGCCGTGGCAGAACCCGGCCGGCTACGAGAAGTTCAACCCGATCCTGCACGTGGACAAGTGGAAGGTGCCGATGCTGGTGATCCATGGCCAGCAGGATTTCCGCATCCCGATGGAGCAGGGCCTGGCCGCGTTCGGCGCGCTGCAGCGCAAGGGCATCGAGTCCAAGTTCCTGTACTTCCCGGACGAGAACCACTGGGTGCTGAAGCCGCAGAACAGCATCCTCTGGCACGACACGGTCAATGGCTGGCTGAAGCAGCATATCGGGCAGTGAGGGGACCTGGGGCCTGGGTTTTCCGGGCCCCTTCTGGGATACGGCCCAGGTCCCGGGATTCGGGATTCGGGATTCGGGATTTTCCCGCGATCCCGGTAATCCGATGGCCCTTGTGGGAGGGGCTTCAGCCCCGACGCCTTACCGCTAAAGCGTCGGGGCTGAAGCCCCTCCCACAAAAACAACAGGCGCTTGCAGCGCATCGCTCCTGCGAATTCACCCGTCCTTCGGTGTTTCTTTCGATCTTTGTTGACACCTCCAAACCTCCAACCGCGGCGCACGAATCCCGAATCGCCACTCCCGAATCCCCGCCCTAAAGCCCGATGCCCTCGACGCCCCTGATCACCAACGACATCGTCATCTTCGGCCTGATCGCCGCCACCCTGGGCGCGGTGTTCTGGACCGCGGCGCGCCCGTCGGGAGTCTGGAAGCGCTTCTACGGCATCGTGCCGGCGCTGTTGCTGTGTTATCTGATCCCGGGCATCTACAACACCGTCGGCCTGATCGACGGCCAGCACAATTCGCTCTACAACCCGGTCGCGCGCGACGTGCTGCTGCCGGCGGCGCTGGTGCTGCTCACCCTCACCATCGATCTCAAGGGCATCCTGCGGCTGGGGCCGAAGCTGGTGGCGATGTACCTGGGCGCGTCCTTCAGCATCATGCTCGGCGCGGTGGTCGCGTTCCAGGTGATGAAGTGGCTGCATCCGGTGACCGTGGCCGGCGACACCTGGGCCGGCATGGCCGCATTGGCCGGCAGTTGGATCGGCGGCGGCGCCAACATGCTGGCGATGCGTGAGGTGTTCCAGGTCGATGCCACCACCTTCGGCCAGTTCGCGGTGGTCGACGTCGGCGTCGGCTACGTGTGGATGGCGCTGCTGATCTTCTTTGCGCAACGTGCGCCGGCGATCGACGCGCGCACGGGCGCCGACACCCGCGGCATCGACGACCTCAAGCAGCGCATCGCCCACTTCCAGGCCCAGCACGAACGCGTGGCCAGCCTCACCGACCTGATGCTGATCGTCGGCGTGGCCTTCGGCGCGGTCGGCCTGGCGCATGCGATCGCCACCCCGACCGCGGCGTGGTTCGACGCGAACGTGAGTTGGGCCAAGCAGTTCAGCCTCGGCTCGCCGTTCGTGTGGGTGGTGGTGCTGGCGACCACCTTCGGCCTGCTGCTCAGCTTCACCCGCGCGCGCACCCTCGAGGGCGCCGGCGCCTCGCGCATCGGCACGCTGCTGCTGTATTTCCTGATCGCCTGCATCGGCATGCAGATGGATCTGCTGGCGCTGTTCGACCGGCCCTGGATCTTCGCGCTCGGCCTGATCTGGCTCATCGTGCACGTCCTGCTGCTGCTGGCGCTGGGCAAGCTGCTGCGGGTGCCGTTCTTCTACTTCGCGATCGGCTCGCAGAGCAACGTCGGCGGCCCGGCCTCGGCGCCGGTGGTGGCGGCCGCGTTCCACCCGGCGCTGGCCCCGGTCGGCGTGCTGCTGGGCACGATGGGCTACGCCACCGGCACGTACCTGGCCTATCTGGTCGGCATCACCCTGCGCGCGATGGCCGGCGCTGGCTGAGCCGCGGCGGCGTGACCGCCGCAGCCTGTTCGCGTGCGGCAGTGCGATGTGGGGGCCGGCGCTGGGACTGCCGCCGTACATCGCGGGCGTGGATCTGGGGCGCTGCGTCCGGCGGTGTGTTTGCGAAACTGCTGGTCTGGGTGGTGGACGCCACGGCAGGCGTCGGCGTGGACGCCTGCCGTGATGCAGTCGCAGGCGGCGACTACTGCATCGCCACGCTGCGCTGCCGTTCTTCCTGCTGCTGTGGCGGCGCCTGCAGGTTCTGTTGCTGCAACTGGCCGACGTTGGCCTGCGAGGGCTCGTGGGCCGCGGCCGCGGTCTGGACCTGGCTGCGCAGGTGCGCCGGGTTCTCCGGTTGCCCCTGGACCGCGAACAGTCGGTCGCCATCGCGGCTGGGCAGCACCTGGTCGATGCGCTGCAGGCCGTCCTGGCCGGCGCGCGCGGCGACGCTGGCGGCGGTGTTGAGGAAGGCTGCGTCGTCGTGCAGGCCGAGCCGGTCGCGCTGGCCGTCCAACTGCACCACCGCGTCGTTGAACAGGCGGCTGCCGGTCGACAGCGAACCCGATTGCCCCTGGCTCTGGACCTGACCCTGGCTCTGGTTCTGCGCCAGGTCCTCGGCCTTCATCACCGAGTCGATGCCGTGCAGGTCCAGGCGATGCTTGAGCATCATCCCGGGGATCAGGCGCTGGCCGAACGACAGCGGGTCCGGTTCCGGCAGCTGGATCTGGTGGCCGGCGGCGTCGGGCATCAGGCCGCGGGTCAGCAGGTTGTCTTCCTGCAGGTAGGTCAGCAGTTCGTTCTTGACGTGATAGCCGCGGATCAGCCCGTCGGCGGCATAGGCCTTGGCCGCGTCGGCATCCAGCCCCTCGCGCTCGAGCGTCTTGTTGTTGACCCCGGCGGCGTTGAAGGTCACCGCCGGCACGTCGTTGACCATCGACGAGGCCGCGGCCAGGCCGCCGCCCAGCGAGTGCCCGGAGATCAGCAGGTTGTCGCCGAAGGCCTGCTTGGCCTGGCTGCCGAGCTGGATCGCCGAGGCGTACTGTGAGTCGGAAAAGCCCAGGCCCTGGCCGAGGTTGTGTTTCCAGTCCTTCAGTTCGTCGGTGCCGCAGAAGCCCAGCACCACGTTGCCCTGCGGGTTGCGGTAGAACGCGGCATCGAAGCCGCTCTTGGCATCGTGCTGCAGGCTGGGATCGATGCCGGCGCGCTGCAGCGCGGCGTCGTCCATGCGCGACCAGCCGTCGGGCAGCGCGGCGAAGGTCTCGGCGCCGCCGGCGCGGCGTTCGGCCGCGGTGTGGTAGAGGTCCTGAAGCAGCGGCGGCAGTTGCCGGTCCACGGCCTGCGGCTGCTGGCCGCGGACGGCGTCGGAGAAGGAGGTGGACGGATCGGACGGGGAAAGCTCGTTCTGGTTCATGCGCGGCTCCGTGCGAATGTGGCGACCGACCGCGTCAGCGGCTCGCTTCCAACGGGATGGCGTGGGCGCTCAGCCAGGCGCGCACGTCGTTGCGGACCTGCTGCGCGTTGGCGTTGAGCAGGCGCTCGGGCGTGTTGAAGAAGTACGCCTGGAAGGTCTTGCCCTGGGCATTGCGTAGGGCCGGATCGACACCGGCCTGCAGCAGCCTGGGCACCCACGGATTGCCGGCGCTGCTCTGCGCGGCCAGGTGCAGCAACGAGTTGCCGGTGGCGTCGACCCGCTTCGGGTCGGCGCCGGCCTTGAGCAGCAGTTCGATCTGCGCGTCGCGCTTGCTCTGCACGGCGCGGAACAGCGGCGTCCAGTTCGCACGCGCGCTCACCGGGTCGACCGGGGCGCCGTGCTGCAGCAGGATCTCCAGGTATTGCGGATCCTTGGCCATGGCGGCCATGTGCACCGCGGTTTCCTGATCCATGCCGGGCAGCGACGGGTCGGCACCGGCGTCGAGCAGCGCCGCCAGCGCGCGCGGCTGTTCGTTCCAGATGGCCCATTCGAGCAGGGTGACGTTCTGGTCGCCGTGCGCGGACAGGTCCGTGCTGGGCGCCAGGGCGGCGATGCGGGCGACGTCGCCGCGCGCGATGGCGGCGGCGATGTCGGCGAGTGCGGGGTCGCGGAACGCGACCGAATGATCCTGCAGCGAGGCTGACATGGCGGAATACTCCTTGGCGCCGGACTGTGCGGCGCAACTGACCGAGAAGAACAGCGAGGTCGCGAGTGCGATCAGGGCGGGGACGGGCGTACGCATGCAAGGCTCCTTTCCTGTTCGCGGTCCTGGGATGACGGCGCACGTCCTGGCGCCGTTGCCGATGCTAGCAGCGGATCGCAGTGGTGTTGTGCCAGTTTTGTGACGCGGTCTGCGAATCTCTGGTGGCATCCCGCCAGGCGGTCCATCGTTTAACCAGAAACAAACGCTTGGCGGCCGGGATATCACCGAGATGCGATCGCTGCCGCGAGCGGGCAGGGCGAACAGGCAGCGCCGCAGGCGTGTGCAGCGCGTGCGCATGGGATTGGCCGCGCTGCCGCGACTGCAGGCGCCGCACAGGCGAGGGACATGTGCGCAGCGGCATAATGGACGTTTTCCAAAGGAGCGCGCAATGACGGCGACCCCCTTCGACCTGTTGATCAGCGATTGCGACGGCGTGCTCGTCGACAGCGAAGTGCTGGCCGACCGGGTGATGCTCGACGCGCTGGGCGCCTATGTGCCGCGGACCGAACTGGAACGCTTTCTTGCGGGCAGCTTCGGCCTCACCGCACAGGAAATCGTGCAGCGCGTGCAACGGCAGTACGCGCTGGCGCTGCCGCCGGGCCTGTGCCAGGAGATCCGCACACGCTCGGAGGCGCTGATTGCCGCCGAGGTGCAGCCGATCGACGGTGTGCGCGAGGCCTTGCTGGCGTTGCCGCTGCCGCTGGCGGTCGCCTCCAACAGCATGCGCGAGAGCGTGGTCGCCTCGGTGGCGCGCGCCGGCCTGCATGAGCGTGTCGGCGAACGCATCTTCAGCGCCGACATGGTGGCGCGGCCCAAGCCCGCGCCGGACGTGTATCTGCTGGCCGCGCGCACGCTGGAGGTGGCGCCGGAACGCTGCCTGGTGATCGAGGACAGCGCCACCGGTGCCAGCGCCGCGCTGGCCGCGGGCATGACCGTGATCGGCTTTACCGGCGCCGCGCACATTCCCGCCGGGCACGCCGCGACCCTGCGCCAGCTCGGCGTGGCCGCGGTGATGGAACACATGCGCGAACTGCCGCAGACCTATGCGGAACTGGTGCGCGCCGCGGCGGCCTGAAGAGCCGGGATTGGGGAATCGGGATTCGGGAATGGGAGCGGCGCCGCGAGTGCATGGCATCCGCGTGCTTCTCCGTAAGAGCGGGTTTAGCCGCGATGCCTTGTCGGTAATGCGTCGCGGCTGAAGCCGTTCCTACGGAGAAGCACGCGGATGCCATG